>JBFLXN010000146.1:0-6819 GCA_040755715.1 Candidatus Edwardsiibacteriota bacterium | reverse complement strand
TTTCTTATGCAACTGTTTTGCCATAATCCAAACCCTCCTTTTTTGGGTTAGATTATAGCAGTTTAAGAGTTCACTTTTGAACTTTAAATTCGCTAAAAAGAGTTCACTTTTGAATTTTAAATGACAAAATGGCAGATTTATATTGACTTTAAAAAGAGAATTTTAGTATAATTTATATTCAAATACTTATCCCCGCAGCTCAAAAGGATAGAATATCTGCTCACCCGCCTGCCTGGCGCCCATAGCTCAATGGGATAGAGCAACTGCCTTCTAAGCAGTAGGTTGTCCGTTCAAGTCGGACTGGGCGTGTGGCAGGCGGGTGAGCAGAGGGTTAAAGTGTTAGGCTCACGCCGGGGACGCCAAACAGAAAGCAAATATCAAAAATCAAAATGCAAAATGACGGGCGGAGATATGTGATTTTTGTCATGCCTGTCGCCTTTGATGGTCAGTGGAATGAGCGCCATTAGCTCAGTTTGGTAGAGCAGCTGACTCTTAATCAGAAAAATAGTTTTTGCTAACAAATTGAAAATTGTGAAAGTTGGTCTAAATCCTTGAATTTTTGGCAAGTTAATTCATTTTGCCTGTTTTCCCCGTTTTGCTTATTTTTCGCAATTTTGCCATGAAATTGGCACAAATTTGGCACAAAAAAATTTTTTGAGAAAACTAAAAAAAGTCTTGACAACAATTTCTATTTATGATATACTTTTTTCTGGATTAATCAGGTTATAATTAAATATTTAATTCAATGTATAAAATATAGTTAAACTCTCACTCTAAATGAAGATTAAGTTTAAAGAAAAGGAATAACAAAACATGCCAAGAGAATCCAAGATAAGGTTAGGCAAAGCAATTCATTTTCTGGATGTGCATAGAAGAAACACTGTGCCGGAACGTGCAGCCAAATGTTTGACTGAGGCAATGAAATATATCAATCAAGAAAGTATTTATCCTTGTCTTGATGAACTTGCGAAGTTATTGAAGAGGACGCGACCTGCGATAGAGCAAATGGAAAAAGCTCTGCTCAAAAGAAACATATTGACAGGCTCGCGGAGAAAAGGAACGCTAAAGATTTACAAATGTTTTGCCAAGATGGGAAAGAGAGATGCCCAGTTATTGTTAATTGTGGATTATCTAAGTGATAGGGGCAGCTATCTGAAGGGGACAAATTCGACTGGGCTTAACAGATTCAAGGCAAAAATAAAAAAATTAACTGGTATTAGTTATGACACAAAAGAATTGCGAGAAAGGATTCAAAAATTAATAGAAAATAAGTACTTATCAATCATTAAAGAACGCGTGAAAATCAATCGAGAGTTATGGCAAAGAGACAAGCTAATCATCAAAGAACTTTATGAAAATGGTTTGGATTCATATCAAATACCTGATAGTTTGATTTTCGGAGAATAACTATCAATGGAAGAAAATATAGCTATCTGATACTAAAATTTATATAGTTAAGAAAAAGAAACTGTATAAGGAGGTGAAGAAATGCAGGAACAAAAACGCGTTGAGGAACTTAGGTTTCCGCTTCCAGATCTAAAATACACGACTATCGAGGAAATCATTACAGAGAGCATTGTTCCTTCGTTGGAGGAACTAAGAGAACTCTACGGTCCTGCGGTCGCAGATGCTCTAAGACAAGACAGATTGTTCTATAGAACTTCTCCAACTAGGGTGGATTCTATCGTTGATTTTGTAAGATCTCGTGGTGGAAAAGCAGAAGAGCAAGAAATTCTGGACCAGTACCCGGCATCGATGCGCTCTCAAGTCCTTAAGGACCTGTCTGGACTGAAAGAAAAAGGGGATTTTAGAGTTGAGACTAAAGAACAAAAAAACGTTTACTATATACAGTAAGACATTATCTTTTGGAGTTTCACTGTATGGGAAACAGTGTGGCAGCACAGGAGAGTTTAGGATGGAAATCCTCTATTGAAAAGGAGATACAGCTATTCGCAGAAGAAGCAAAACAATTTCTTGTCGCTGAACTTCAATATGTGGGGATCGTATCAAAGACTTTAGCAAACTCTGAGACAAAGAACCCACTTATACTTTACGGAGAGACTTGGGCTAACTGTGTCCGAGAATACTTGAATGTCTACTTTGACAGAGAAGAAAGTGACCTGAGGTCAGGAGATTTCAACCATCTACTGCGGACGACCAGTCTTCTGAGATTAATGCCGATTATGATGCAGAACTATACGACTGAATTAGTCTCCAGAAGAGCGAGAAGTCCAAAGTTGGCGGGAAACGCCTTGGTTCATTCGTTCCCACTGGGGGAAGTTCATCCCGATTTTGCTGAAGCCATACAATCAATCGAAACCCTCAATTGCTGGTTACACAACAGGGTCTCGGCATTCTTTGGTCGACTTCGTAGTATTCCTCCGATATTGGCTGTGTCAGCATTTGAGAGGTATACACTTCAACCATTTCCTTGGCAACTGCCAGTAGACCTGCAGAAATTAACTATGGAGTGGGTCTTGACGATGTCTTGGATAACCCTTCCGAGATGGACTCCGGCTCAGATTCGCTACTGTCCGGCTATCGCACACGAGCATTTTCACAGAATAGAATATTTGCTCAAAGCGGCTTGCGATTATTTAAAGGAAAATAGAAATTCTTGTGAGCGAACCGAGGATACGATTCTATCAGATATTAAGAAATTGCTTGGTTCCAACTTCCTGCTTTTGCTAGAATCTTATACCCAGATTCTCACCAGCCTTACTGACTTCTTCAGAACCGTCCGTAAAGAGTCTCAGGACTGGATGGGGCGTGGAATAGAACATTACGGACATTTTCTGGAAGACTGTCACTTCCGGATTTTTGAAAAAGCTTTTGCTGATTCTGCTCTGCGATGGACTGGTGAGTTTCTTGCCGATGTGTGTGCTACAGTCCTCCTGGGACCAGCTTACCTTTGGGCATTCCTGAACAGACCAAGTGCATGGCAAACTGCGACTATTAGCCTCGTCAGACTTCCAGGAGCCCTTGTAACCCATCCCCCACCGTGTGTTAGAAGGGAGTTAATGCTAAGACTTCTTCGGGAGAGTGGAGGTTTTCAGCGTATCCCAGACGATATCAAAAAGCAGACTCAAGAGTTGAAAAAACGCTTTTCCCATATTGAAGCAGACAACGACCCTGCGTGCCGCAGTCTTGCCTTCTGGCTAAACCAAAATTTCAATCTTTTCGTTCGTGCGTGTGAAACATTGTCTGACACAATGACAGATACTTGTTGGAAAAAGATTAAGGAGGAAGGAGAGAAAGTATGGTTAGAAAAACTCCAAAGCGTATGGGGTCAGCTTAAAACAGGCACAGTATTCTTTGGAGATTCTGTCAGCATAGACAGAATAATTAATGCCCTTTGGTGGAAGGAATTGTACACTGACCGAAAGGAAGAAATGTCAGGGCACATCGGGTGGCGCCTAGCTTTGAGTGGCGCGCTTTCTACCATAACCCGAGGAGGAGGCTAATGAAAAACACAAACACCTACGCAATAGTGTTCTTGAAAGCGCATTCCCAAAACTTACCACAGATGAACAAAGACGTAAAGGAAATTTGCCAGGATTATGGGCAATCAACTTCTGAGCCAAAAGTAGAACTTGCGCTTGCCTGTGGAGGGTATTTCGACTGTGTCCTGCTCGTGAATTCACACAGCATAGAACAAATTGGTAATTTTGTGATGAAGGGATTGCGTGAGAAGTATGCTGGTGTCATAGCTGATACTCAAACTTTCATCTGCTGGAAAATCAGCTAAACTTCTTTAGCCCTGTCTTTTTCAAATCCATTTGGAGACTAAAAGAAATCCATGATATAGCCTCAAGATTTATGTGAAAAGAGCCGTCGTCGCCGACGGCTCTTTCCTTTTCCTCACAAATCTTGCCAAACCTTGCTCACCTAACAACCACCATCTTCTCCACATCTTGAAACTGCCCTGCCTGCAAGCGATAGAATTAGTAACACGCACTAGTGACCTTCTGCTCTTCTTTTTATTGTATTCTTTATCTTTTCCAGTTTATCCAGTAAGTAACTATCCCACCTGCCTATCGTTTTAACCTGCATTGTGCCATCCCATCCTGTCTCTCGGTGGGTGCCTACTAGACTGAGCATTGAACCGTTACATGTGGGACCAATCGTAATCGTTACCTTCCATTCTCCTCCTCCACCAAGAATAGGAGCATTAGCCCAGCCGGTCACAATCACTCCTGTCTCGCTTGCACTCTCGACGGGAAATCCATATTCTTGAATCGTGGATAAAGCGACGGTATATGTTACTTCCCGACTCGCATTAACATTTGCTATTCTAGCGTCATGTTCCATTTCGGCTGAACGCCCAGTAGATGATGTTTCAAATTGTTCCAAGACCCCAGCACAACCCTGCAGTATTATAAGAACAGTCGCCGCAAGAAATCCTATGTGTTTCATATGGTCTCCTTTCTTGCCTATCTGCTTTAACAGACTCTTCGGAAGAACTTGAGTGTGAATTTTCGGAAATAAGAAAATGTGAAGGTTTCACTCTCCAGCTCCACTTTTTCTTCTAAAACAAAAACCAAAGAACTTACCCTCTTTACTTTGTCTCTAATACTCTTTACCAACCCTAATGTGAATTGAAGTTGACCGTGAGTTGCCGTAATTGTCATAAGCTGTCGCTGTTATACTGTACCACTGTGCCCCTCCATCTCCGCTTCTTCCTGGAAGCCTCCAATACCACTCCCAGGGCTCACTGTAGGCTGTATATGAATGTCCCCCCGGGATAGCAGAGAAAGTAACTTTCTGAATGCCACTCGCGTCATAAGCATTCACTCTGATAACAGCTGTTCCTCCCCAGGGGAAGTGAGAATCTTTAGAAGGGGAAGTAATATTTATAGTTGGAAGGGTAGTCTCCATTTTCTCGGTTGGCGTGTACTGCGTTGTTGGTGTACTACTATAAGGTTCCCTTAAATACTCCCCTAAATACTCCTCACACCCCAATGGAATCAATGAGAGAATCAAAGTGAATAGCGTGAGTGCTCTTTTCAAGATAATTCTCTTCCTAGGCATTTTTCCTCCTTTTCCTGTGCCATCTTTAATCTTCCATATTTTTTCTTGCTTTCTATTTTGCTTTTTTTCCTACTTTCTTGCCTGCTTACAGCAAAACAATTGCCTTTGGGCACAGGTATTCAGAAATAAATGTTCCACTGTAATAGGCTTGCATCACCTCCTTTCTCTTCTAATAAGACTTTCCGTTAGTGTCTCGGGTTTAACTACCTTCATAGTATAAAATACTATTTTTAGACGGTATTTGTCAAGAGAAAAATGAGTATATAAAAAGTTTTTTTCAGGCTCTCTTTTTGTTATCCTATATCTAAAAAAGGAGGGCTTCTTTTGATGGATCAGTTAAAGAATTTAGGGAAAAGAGTCAGAGCTCTGAGAAAAGCAAGAAAGATGACACAAGAAAAACTCTCGGAACTTGCGGAAATGAATCCAAAGTATATTGGAGAGATTGAAAGAGCAGAGACTAACCCGACTTATACAACATTAGCCAAGATTGCCTACGCACTTGGGATTTCTCTGTCTGAGCTTTTTGCTTTTCCCAAGGGGAAGGAAGCCGCAACTATGAAGGAAACCTTGACAGCGGAAATCACAGCTATCTTAAAAAGAGGAAATATAAAACAGGCAAAACTTATCTTAGAAATTGCTAAAACAGTGGAAAGGTGTATAAGATAGTTAAGAGCTTCGTCTCTCCAAAGCTCTGCTCTGTATAACAAATTTATAAAAATCTTGCTTTTTTAGAATAGTTCCTTTTTTAACGCTCTCCATACGCATAACTTCTCTATTGTTTCTCACGCTACAGTTTGCCTACAACCCTTTTAATCTCCCCTAAACTCAATCCTAAATGGATTCCCTGAAAAGAGGCTTTTATCCTGATTTAGAACAATCTGTTCAATCCATTGTTTCTTCTGAAGAAAACATTCCATCAGAGTCTTTAGAAAAAATCTTCTCGGACAGAACAAAAGTTCTGAAAGCCACAATAAAGGAACTTTTCAACGAAATCAACCTTAGACTAAAAGTAAACTCAGATATAATTAACAGCATAGACGAAGACATCTGTAAATGTGATGGTTATCTTGAACAAATCAGAACCCATTGCCAAAGAGATTATTCTCTACAAATGACCTTGGCTTTCATGCCAAGAAGAAACCATCTTGAAACTCAAGTCTTTGACTTAGAAAAACAAAAAAGACAAGAGCTTTTGGAATGTTGGCGTGATATGAGCTTCTTGAAGAAATATCTAATGACTGCCTTGTCAGAATATTGGACTTTAAGCAAAAGACAAGAACTACTTGCTTCTGATCTAACAGAAGACTTAGAAAATGATGAAAACAATGGAAATCTTTGAGACTTGCCAGAAACTAAAGCCAATCATCGGCAAAAGGGCAAACAAACTCTGGCATAGTTATCTTGCCGAAGACGAAAAAGGAAGAAAAGACCTGGCTTTAGACATTGAAATCATCGCTGAAAAACTGCTCAGAAAAGCACCTTTACAAAATGAGCCTATTCTATTGCAACCACCTTCAGCACTTCAAGCTTCTGGCGAATTTCTTCTCGGAGATATTATCTACAATGACAAAAAACTTTCTCAACTATATCTTAGGCAAGAAGATTTTATAAAACAAATAGGTATTTTCAGCATAACCGGAGAAGGCAAGACAAACCTTGCTTTCTTATTAGCATTACAACTTCTAAAAAAGAAGATACCATTTCTTGTTGTAGACTGGAAGAGAAGCTGGCGAGACCTCTTGTCATTATCAGACAAATTTCCAGAATTGAATAACTTGCAGATTTTCA
>JBFLXN010000145.1:0-6879 GCA_040755715.1 Candidatus Edwardsiibacteriota bacterium | reverse complement strand
TACAAAAAAGTTATTGCAGGAAGTAACTTCCGCTGGCCTAAAGATATGGTTGGTTCTATTCATAAATATTTTTATCATAGAAATTGGCAAACACATAATAGCGACAATTAGTTAACAAAGCATTATGTTAATTACACTACTTTCCGGTCTGCTGATGTTTCTCCCACCGGAGATTGAGATTCTCTCTCCTTTGCCTAATGCTCGTTTGACTGAATCTCAAGTAGAATTCACTCTCCTGTTTGACCCTCCGGTTGAGCCTGTGGTAATTTCGTTGTATTTGGACGGACAACAAATAACTTCAACTTGTGAAATTACTCCGGATTATCTCTTTTATATTCCGTCAGAGCCACTGAATAAAGGAACCCATCTAGCTACTTTGACGATACATAAAGAGGATGAATCACCTGTCTCTCACTCCTGGCAATTTGAAATTCTAAGGGAAGAAAAAATTCCATTCAAATCAGAAATCCACGGCAATCTTTCCTTTTCTTATCAGTATGCCAAAGCCAATAAGGATACAGATAGCCTCTTTCTCTCATATCCAACAGGGTCAAACCTTGGGAGTGAGGCAAATATCTTCGGACAAGTTTTTGGTGGTTCCTTTTCTGGCTGGTTTTCCCGAAATCCTACTTACGAAAAAGAATTTCACGGAGGATTAGAATTTTCTAAGGGAATTATAGAGGCAACCTTCGGCGATTTTTATCCGAGTCTTTCAGAGTTTACGGTAGATGGTATTTCACCTCAAGGAATGAATCTCAGTATTCAACCCTCTAATTTTGCCCTTAATCTTTTTGCCTTTAGAACTCAAAAAGCAGATACCGCCTATCAAACCTTTTCTCAGTATCTGACTGGAAGCAAAACGGAGTTCATTTCTAAGAATGGTTTCACTTTGCGAGGGACTTATTTCTATGCCTGGGACCGAACAAGTTCTCTTTCTGAAAGCATTCACTATCAGAAGACTTCTTACAGTGATACAAGTTTTGGCTATCCCATCACAGTTCTCACAATTGACACATTGCCATCTGCCAAAAACCATCTCTTTTCTCTTGGAGTGGAAATGCCTCTTAAAAAAGTCTTCCGGCTCTGGGGAGAATATGCCAGAAGTTTTTATCAAGCAGATTCCGGGGCGAAGCAAACTTTGAGAGATTTCGCCTACTCTTTGGGTTTGTTTTTTGATTTGACTTCATTAAGTGCTGAAGCACTTTATCTCAATATTGGTAGAAATTTTTACACCTTTGGTAGTCCCTACCTGGAAATTGCCAGGCGTGGAATGAAACTGTCTGTTGAATATCATTCTTGTAGGGACGACCCGGCGGGTCGCCCTTACTCTCTCAGTGCGGAATATTCTTTTTATCAAGACCTTTCTGACAGTAACAGAAGATTAATTCAGCAAGGAAGTGTTAAATTGAATTTTTCGCCGAGTAAAGGCAAAAATCTCTGGCTCAATTATTCACAGGAACAGAGACCTTATTATCAGGGCTTTTACAGGTCATTAAATATTTCTACTGGCAGTAGTTTGAAGATGGTAAACTTCATGCTTAGCAATAGCTACACATTTAGTCAAAATCTCTCCACTAAAAAGGTCTGTTCCCACAGTTTCAATTCTTCTCTGAGTTTAGAGATTCTTTCCCGAAGAGCAAAACTGACGCCGGGATTTCAATGGTACAAAGTAAAAGATATAGAAAAAACCTTGAATCAGATGAGAATAACACCAAATTTAACCGTTGACTTTTCTATCAGTGACAAAAATATGTTTTCTTTAACCCTGAAACAGATTAGAAAAAAAGATTCCATCGTAGAGAGTAATAGTTATGTGGAAAATATAATTAATCTTGGCTATACAAGAAAATTTTAGGCAAATATACGGCTCAAGCGCTCATGGCTGTTTTTTGAACTCATCCCCGACTCTTCTCTTGATAAGAGAAGGGGGGTTTCTCCCTCTCTTAAAAAGAGAGGGAGAAAGAGGGTGAATTACGACTGGTGTATTCTTTTTGCAACCTTTTCTCAAGAAATTGACTCTAATAAAATAGAAACCAATCTCAAGAGAAAAGGAGGTGAGGGAGTCAAAGAAAGCAAAGAACGAAAGTCCGCCAAAGGGGGATCCGTCTTCGGCGGAAACTAAAAAACTAAAGAACAAAGGCAAGGCGCAAAACGCTGGATGCGTAAAGCGTGAAGCGTAGAGCGTAAAAAACAAAGGAGGCAAAAGAAATGAAGAACAAAACCCTGATAGTGGCTCTGACGATACTAATATCGGTGAGCCTCATCATCGGCTGTGGGAAAAAGAAGTCAACAGCACCAACAGATGAAGACCAGATTAAATCACTTCTGGAAAGCTCTGCCTATGAAGGCGGCTTCGTGACTGACGATGGCACCACTACTCCCTATCAATCACCTAGCTACTGGCCAACAGGAATAAGGGGAGTTACAATGCCTGATACCCTGCCACAAGTGCACTTTTGCCGTCGCATTAACCCAGATTCAAGTTCAAGAACAATTAATGTTCAGATTCCTGCCCCTGGTGGCGGAAGCGGCACGGCTTTGGTGACAATCACTCGTAACCTTGTCGGGCTTTTCTATGTTGAGCAAGATCCCTTTGACGGTCCTCCTCCGGATTATACCCGGAGTATTCACGATGTATCAACTCGCAAGATTTATCTGGAGAAAATGCCAAATGTGGGCTGGCGAATAGTAAAAATTTCCCCGGCTGAATTTGTCACCCAGAATCCGCCCTATACCATTACCATTAATCAGATAGAAGCCTGGGGTTCTAGTGGAACCTATCCGAAGTTCACTCTTACTACCGCAGATACACTTTTGAAAAAGAACGAATTGCCTACTTTTGCCTCTGGAGATGAGGTAACTGTTAAGGTGAGTGTAACGGTGAGTCCTGATTCTTGCTGGGCATTTCTGCATCGTTGGGGACGTGTCTGGGGCCATCACCGCCAGCCGTTCTTTCATGACCCTGGGACCACCTATGACTTTACTCGCACCTGGAAGATAGCGGATGACAATATTCCTTCTTATCCGGCAGTGCGTCACGCTGTGGTAGATATAATTGGTTGGCAGGCACTCTTCGGGGATTCTACCGCTACCTATAATTCCAAAGCTTGGGCGCTCCCTTATATAGTGAAATCTTCAACCAGCGAGACTGCACCAGAATAAAAGCGATACTTAGAATAACCCCACCCTTTTTCCCTCTCCTTCACCGCAAATGCGGGATCCCGCTCTGGCGGGACAAGGGGAGGGAAGGGGAGGGGTTAGGTGAAGAGAGGAGCGATGTGGATTTTGCAGAAATTGTTAAAGAATATAAAACAAAGATTTTTAATCTTGCCTTTCGTTTCGTCAATGACTATGATGAAGCACAAGACCTTACCCAGGAAACATTTTTGGCTGCCTATAAATCTTTTGAAAAATTTAAAGGTGAATCGGAAATTTTCACCTGGCTCTATCGCATCGCTCTAAATCGCTGTAAAAAAGCCTATCACAAAAAAAAGTGGCAGAAAATCTTTAGTCTGGAAAGAGAAGCCATAAAAAAAGAAGTAGAAAATCTGGCTGAGAGCAAAAATAATTGGCAGGAGAAAGAAACACAAGCAATTGTGCAAGAAAAGGTGACCAAATTGCCACCTAAATATAGAGAAGTAATAATACTTAAATATTTTCAAGAACTCTCTTGTGAAGAAATCGCAGTCCTTCTGAAATCTTCTGTTGGCACAATAAAATCAAGATTAGCCAGAGGGAGAGACCTTTTAGAAAAAAACCTTTCCACGATGATAAGTAGGTCAGACATTCCTGTCTGACAACAACCGGAGTTTGAAGATGCCTCACAAAATTAAATGTTCAAGAATAAAAAGATGGTGGGAAGATTACCTTGAAGACACCTTGACTCAAGAGAAAAGAGATATAGTAGAGGGGCATCTGCGAATTTGTCCTCTTTGCGGAGCGAAAATGGAGAGAGCAAAAAGACTGGTGCAACTTCTAAAAGAGACTGAAAAGAAAGAATGCCCCCCATTCCTTGAGACAAGACTCTGGGCAAGAATTCGTGAGATGGAAGAATCAAAAGTCAAGCCTCAGCCTGCTTGGAAATGGAGATGGGTCTATCTGCTGGTGATGAGCGCCGTGGTAGCACTAATTTTGATTGTCTGGGTAATTCATCATCGGACAATCCCACCTTCCGTTCAGGTGCCTATTGTGAGACGACAAATTGAAAAACCGATGGAGCCAGCAGAGCCTATAAAAACAGTAAAAAAGGAGACTATAAAAATTAAGGAGCCTGAGATTCAGATTGTTTATCCCCCAGATGATGGCATTATTCCCAACGAACCGGTGGACATCTCCGTGGCTTTTTATCCAGCCTATCAAGAAAAAGAACTGTCTAAAATACATCTCTTACTTGACAATCAGGATGTTTCTTCATCAGCGGAGATTACCAGTGACTTTTTGATTTACTCTTCCGTCGCTCCACTTGAGCCCGGCTATCACTCAATTTCATTGAGTATTGAAGGTAAAATAGAAAAGAACTGGTTTTTTTATGTCTTGGAGGAAAGTTGATGAAGCGGAATTTCGATAATTACCACGAAAACACGGAACTTGAAAAGACACGAAAGTGTAAAAGATTTTTTCGTAATTTTATGCTTTCGTGGTTTGTATTGATGTTTTTCCTTTCGGTTTCAGCTGCACAAGCAGAACTGACTGTTAAGATTTCTCCTAATCCAGCAGTAGTGGAACCTAAGGGCGAAATTACTTTTAATGCAGAAGTGCTGGATTCAAGTGGTCAACATGTTACCGCTGTCCTTCACTGGAAAGTGATGCCTGCCTCTTTAGGAACAATTGATGAGGCGGGCCATTTTGTTGCTGGAGAAAGAGAGGGTCGGGGAATTGTCCGAGTAATAGCCAGGTTTGAAAAGGAAGTAGGCGTAGGCCACAGCTTGGTGCGGGTTAGTTCCTCTCTGCCAAAGCGACTGCTCGTGCAGATTGACCCGCAAAGAGTAAATCTTAAGCCGGGTGGAGAACAAGAATTTAAGGCAGCCGTTTCTAATCCCGAAGGAATGCCAGTAGAAGCAACTATCAGCTGGAGAGTAATTCCCGAGGACTTCGGGCAGATAAATGAGAGCGGACTTTTCACCGCAGGTCTCAGGCGAGGAACCGCCCGAATTATCGCTTACGCCAAAAGTGAAGAGGGTGAAGGTTTAGGCACAGCAGTAGCGAAGATTGAACAAGAAAGAGAGAAACAACTAATCGTTAGAATTGGTCCAAAGCGAGTTTCAGTCAAACCTGGTGAAAGCCAACAGTTTGAGGCTCAAGTGGAAGATGCTGAAGGGAATCCCGTAAACGCAAAACTCGTCTGGAATGTGATGCCGGTAAAATTGGGAACCATTACCCAAGATGGTCTATTTACCGCCAGCCCTGAAGGGGGTGTTGGTTTAGTTCGGGTCAGTGCGGAGTGGGAAAATGCCTTTGGCATAGATAGGGCTTTTGTTAATGTCAGTGAATTGCGACCAAAATTCTTGGTCAAGATTCGTCCGAAGAAAGTAATCCTGGCTCCGAATAAAACACAGGAATTCAAAGTAGAGGTCTTTGACCAGAATGGGAATATCATACCTGTTCCCCGGATTATCTGGAAGGTAATTCCTCCACAATTAGGGCAAATTACTCCTGAAGGAATTTTTACCGCCGGAGAAAAAGCCGGACACGGCAGAATAATTGCGGAACTCCCATCAGAAATTGGTAAGGGACGAGATGCCTCTTTTGTCATTATTAAACCACCTGGGAAGTTTTTAATCAAGATTTATCCAGAAAGGGTAACGGTAAAACCTGGTGGAACTATTCAGTTTACTGCACAGGTCTTTAATCCTGAAGGGGAAGAGCTGCCTAACCCGCCACTTATCTGGAAGGTCTATCCTTCAGATTTGGGGACAATTACTCCAGACGGATTCTTCACTGCCGGACCAACGCCCAAATTAGGGGCAGTGATTGCTCTTCTCTCTAAGGAAATTGGGTTCGGTAGAAAGATGGCACCGGTGTTGATTTCTAATTATGTGGTCAGGATTCAGGGTGAGCGTCCATTCAAAATCAGAGAGGGGCAGACTCATCAATTCACTGCTTTAGTTTATGATGCTGAGGGCAATTTAATCAATGCCCCATTAATCTGGGAGGTTCATTCTCAGACACCGGGTTTTGGCACGATTACACCTGATGGATTCTTCACTGCGGGGACTGTCCCCCCGGGTGAGCAGAATTGGATGGCGGGACGAGTGATTGTCCGTCTGCCGCCAAAGGAATTTGGTATTGGTGGAGATGAGATAGGAGTGATTGTCTGGCGCCCGTGAGCTTTTAGGGATTTCCTGCTGAAGCCAGGACTTATCTTCCGTCTTCAGGATTTCAATAGAAATAGTAGCGAGTAGAAAGTAGCAAGTAGCGAGAATTGGGGTAAGTTTACTGGGTTTACACAGTTTGTTGAGTTTGTCCCGATTTCATCGGGACGAACTCAATAAACCCAACAAACTCAATTAACTGAATACTCTCTACTTGCTACTCGTTCGCCTCGGCTGGCCTTCAGCGAGACGGGCTACTTGCCGACTCCGATGAAATCGGGGGAGGCTTATCTTGTTTGCTAGCTCCAGCTGTATCAACTCTCTCAAATTTTGAGGGAGTTTTTTGTTATGCATTTTTGGGTCTTTCCCACTTTACTGGCAAATCATATTAATTGTTCTTTGAGGTAATGAATAATTTGAAACAGTTTAGGATGGTCTAACCTTCCTTTTGGACTCCGACTTCTTTTTGAACTTTTGACGAGTACCGCAATAAGAGCACTGAACCCACTTCGGAATTTGAGGCTCTACAATCCTAATCTTAGGGATGTTGAACATAGAGTATCCTCTC
>JBFLXN010000144.1:0-6997 GCA_040755715.1 Candidatus Edwardsiibacteriota bacterium | reverse complement strand
CTTCTACCAGAACCTGGAGTTAGCATAGTAAATATTACACCAAAGCTACTGACAAAAACAACTAAAAAACACTTACAGATCCAATTACAAAAACAATTACCACACCTATTAGTATAACATATAGGCTGAAATTACTAAAATATAGGAGAACAAAATGAGATTAGCTGAATTCCCAGTTAAACGTCCGGTGACAGTAGTAATGATGATGCTCATTATCGTGGTCTTGGGTGGGCTTTCTTTGTCAAGATTAACTGTTGATTTAATGCCGCAAATGAAGTTTCCCAATATTTCCGTGGTGACAACCTACTCCGGGGTAGCTCCGGAAGAGATAGAGAAAAGTCTTACCAGACCATTAGAGTCAGCGATTAGAACTGTTCCCGGAATCAAAAATGTGAAATCTACCAGTCAGGAAGGGAGCGCTCTTATCACCGCTGAATTTGCTTGGGGCACAGATTTGGACGAAATCTCAGCCGCCATTCGTGACCGCATTGGCATGATAAGAAAATTCCTCCCAGAAGGTATTGATGAGCCATTAGTCCTCAAAATGGACATTTCCCAAATTCCTGTTGTCTTTCTCAGTTTGAGGGGTGAGCGTGAGCTTAGTGAACTTCAAAAATTGGCGGATGATAACATTGCTCCTCGTTTGGAGCGTGTTAACGGTGTTGCCAGTGTTTCTTCTTTAGGAGGACGAACGAGAGAGATTCAGGTTAGAGTGGCGAAATCAGGGCTTCTGGCCTACGGTCTCTCTCTGGACCAAATTGTCAACCGGATTAGATTTGAAAATTTAAATGTCTCTGCTGGCACTCTTAAAGAAACTCAAGAGCAATTTTTACTGCGAGGATTAGGTGAATTCAAAACTTTGACTGAATTAGAAAATTTAGTTGTTGGAGCAAAATCGGGCACTCCTATTTATCTAAAAGACATTGCTCAAATTACCGATGCATTTGCTGATGAAACCGGAATTTCACGCACAAATAAGAAACAGGGAGTCAGCCTAATAGTTCAAAAGGAAACCGACGCTAACACCGTCCAGGTGGCTGACCGAGTAAAAAAACTCTTATCACAAATTAACCGAGAACTTCCATCAGGTGTAGAGTTAGTAACGGTTTTTGACCTTTCAGAAATGATTGGCAACTCAATCAATGCGCTAAAACGAAGTGCTTTAGAGGGCGGTATCTTAGCCTTTGTCATCATCTTTCTCTTCTTGCTGAGATTTCGTCCGACCTTTGTGGTTAGTCTGTCCATTCCTCTTTCTATTCTGGTTGCTTTTGTCTGTATGTATTTCAGTAAGATGACACTTAATATTATGACTCTAGGAGGATTAGTTTTGGCTTTGGGACGGTTGGTTGACGATTCTATCGTAGTAATGGAGAATATCTTTAGACATCTCCGTCTGGAAAAAGGTGCTAAAGAAGCGGCCGTTGAGGGCACTTCGGAAGTAGCGACTGCAGTGATGTCTTCTACTTTAGTTACGGTCGTGGTTTTTCTCCCGATTGTCTTTGCCACGGGTGTTGCCGGCCAACTGTTCAAGGCCTTTGGAGCTTGTGTCTTCTATTCTTTGATGGCCTCCCTCCTGGTCGCCTTCACTGTGGTGCCGATGCTTTCCTCCAAGTTCTATCGCTTTGGTAAAGGGGTGGGTGAAGAGAAAGAAAAAGGCATCTATCATGCGGTGCGTGAATTTTATGGAAAGGTTTTAGCCTGGGCATTAAGCAATAAAGGAAAAGTTATTAGCGTTGCTGGAATTATTTTCGTAATCACAGGAGTTCTCTTCTCTCTGATTGGGAAGGAGTTTTTACCCCAGATGACTTCCGGGATGTATCAAATCCAGGTAGAATTGCCGATGGGTTCGTCCTTAAACGCAACTGAAAAATTAGTCGGAAGAATTGAAAACCGGGCGATGCAGTTTCCTGATTTAGATAAGGTGACTTCTATTGTGGGAACTTCCAAGATGCAAGAGCGTCATGCGGCTATGAGCGGAACGATGCAGGGAAGTAACACTGCTCAAGTAATGTTGAGAATGCTAAAAGGCTCAAAGAGAGTTACCCCAGAAAGAGAAATCTACTCCGCAATTAAAAGAATTGCTCAAGAAAATCCAGAAGCCAAAGTGTCTCTGGTTCAATCCGGTTCAATGCTTTTTGGCACCAGTCGGGCCATAGAAGTAAAAATTTATGGCACTGACCTTGAGACACTCAGAAAGCTCTCTGAGAATATCAAGACAGAGATGCAAAGGATTTCTGGATTGAGAGATGTGGCCTCAAGCATGGAAAAAGGCAGTCCAGAACTCGCTATGCATTTTGACCGTCAGCGTGTGGCAAACTACGGATTGACTGTGGGACAGGTAGCCCAGAGTGTAGGAACGGCGGTAGAAGGACAGGTAGCCTCATTATATCATGAGGCCGGAGAGGAAATTGATATTAGAGTGAGGCTCAAAGAAGATGATAGAAAGACATTGGAAGACATTAAGGATGTGCCGATTGCCTCTCCTTTAGGATTTATTCAGCCGCTCAGAGACATAGCCGAGGTGAAACACAGAGAAGGTCCGGGTATTATCCGACGGGAAAATGCCAAACGTTTAGCTACTGTCTCTGCGGACCTCTCCGGTCGGAGTCTATCCAAGGTTTCAAACGACATAGCCAGAATGTTAGCAAAGATAAAACTCCCTGAAGGGTATTTCACTGAATTTGGCGGTCAACAAAAAGATATGGCGGAAACCTTCCTAAGTCTGCTTCTGGTTTTATCATTAGCCATTCTTTTGGTCTATATGATTCTGGCTTCACTTTACGAATCACTGATTCATCCACTAACCATTATGTTTTCTGTCCCCTTTGCTTTCACTGGTGCAATCATAGCCCTTTTCATTGCTGGCATTCCTTTAGGGGTCACCGCTTTTATCGGTCTGATTATGTTAGTTGGCATCGTTTCTACGAATGCTATTGTGTTAATTGACTTTGTTCTCAAAAGTCGCCAGCGAGGATTAGCCAGAAGGGAAGCAATTGTGGAAGCGGGAAAGATTCGGCTACGGCCGATTCTAATGACCGCGTTAGCTACTCTCTTTGCTATGCTTCCGGTGGCTCTGGGTAAAGCCGAAGGGATGGAGTTACAGATTCCGCTCGGTATTGCGGTCGTCGGTGGACTTTTTACTTCCACTCTCTTGACACTCATAGTGATACCCTGTGTCTATGAAATTTTTGATGAAATTGGAGTAAGGATTACCAAGAGATTAGTTCGTTTCAGAGCCACGGAGGGCAGGGAGAACGCAAAGAATTCAATTCAAAATTAGCATTGCAAAATTATCATTTTAAAATGCTAATTGCTAATTTTACATTGAATTTATTTCCGTGTTCTCCGTTCACCTCGTGCCGAGCGCCCTCGGTGCGAGGCAGGATGAATCCGTGGCAGAAAGTATTTTTGAGAACAGCTTGCCGCTTCGGAATTGAAGCCACAGAATTATCCGCCAGAGGCGGATCTGCCTCAGGCATGACACAGAATAACACGGAAAATCTTGATGGTTCCTGAAGAAAATTCTGTGAAAATCTGTGGAAATCTGTGGCTAAATATCCTGAATCAGAAAAAACTGTTGACAAGGAAAGTGAAAGTGTGTTAGAATAAAACCAAAAATAAGGTGTAGCACTGATCTTCTACCAAACTATGCCAAGTATAGAGATTAGAAAGGGTCCCTCGGATGAGATAGTAGTTGCTTTTCCCTATAACCCTGACTTTGTAGGAAAGATTAAAACCATTGAGGGTCGGAGATGGCACCCGGATGGAAAGCATTGGAGTTTTCCGAATGCCAAGGGAATCTTAGAGAAGGTTTTAAAGGTCTTTGAAGGCGAAGAAATTGATATAGACCCTGTCCTGCGATCGAAACTTCCAAAAACCAAGATAGAGGTTCTAAATCAAGGACAAATAATAGATGCAGTAAAAAAAGAACTCAAGTTGAGGGGATATAGCCAGAAAACCAGAAAGGCATATCTGCATCATATAGATTGCTACATACGGCACTTCAAGAAAGACCCGAAAGAACTGGACGAAGGCCATGTTAGGGAATACATGCTTCATCTGATAGATAAGGAAAGGGTATCAAGGTCTTACCATAATCAGGCAGTAAGTGCTATAAAGTTCTTATATGACAATGTATTACAGATGCCAAGGATAGTAGGTAACCTTCCAAGACCGAGAAAAGAGCAAAAGTTGCCCACTGTTCTCAGTCAGAAAGAAGTCAGGCAAATACTTCAGGCAATCAAAAACCTAAAACACAGGGCAGTTATGATGCTGGTTTATTCTGCTGGACTTAGAGTAAGCGAAATAGTAAAATTGCGAGTAGAGGATATTGATAGCGATAGACACCTTATCTTCATTAAAGGTGCTAAAGGTAGGAAGGACAGATATACGGTTCTTTCAGAAGTGGCACTTGAGGAATTAAGAAGGTATTGGAGAGAATATGAACCTGATAAGTGGTTATTCCCTGGGGCAAAACCAGACAGACATATTTCTACGAGAACGGTAGAAGCGATTTTTGAGAGTGCACTCAAGGAAGCTGATATAAAGAAAAAAGCGTCAGTGCATACTTTCCGCCATAGTTTCGCTACTCACTTACTGGGAGGCGGAACAGATTTGCGATACATACAAGAGCTATTAGGTCATAAGAGTTCAAAAACTACTGAAATATATACCCATGTAAGCACCAGAGATTTAGGCAGAATTAAGAGCCCTCTAGACAATTTAAGGAAGGGAGGAGGGAAGGAAAACAAGAATTAAGGGTGTTTGGCTATATGAAAAATATCCGCAATACTGCGGATAATATACCAATTTGGAGGGATAATCGCAATAATGCGGTTATTAGCCGTTATACGCAATTGCGGTGTAAGTGAGGTAAAAATGGTTGACGAAGGTCGAAATTTAGCCGTAAGAATACTCCCCTACGATGGCAAAGCACCTGAGATATTCGACGATATAAAGCGTTTCATTTGTGATTTGGTTCCATTTCCGATAGAGGTCGAACATGTAGGAAGCACTGCAGTTGTAGGTTTGGGTGGAAAAGAAGTCGTAGATATTTTAATAATAACAAAGCAAGAGCACATGCGAAAGATGGTCGAATTGTTAGAATCCAAAGGATACAAGTTTAATCCCGAACCTGGATTTGGCACATTCCCAGAAAGGTTGTTTATCTCAGGACCATACAAGTATAAAGAAAAGGAATTACACGTACATTTCCATATAACATTTTTTGGAAGCAGGGAGCATGAAG
The DNA here is from genome assembly GCA_040755715.1 of Candidatus Edwardsiibacteriota bacterium. GTDB lineage: Bacteria > Edwardsbacteria > AC1 > JBFLXN01 > JBFLXN01 > JBFLXN01. The sequence goes on along the minus strand of JBFLXN010000144.1, from coordinate 1,749 downwards.
ATAAGTTGCTATTTCGGAATTATCTAAGACAGCACCCTGATGAAGCTAAAAGATACTATGAGCTTAAAAAACGATGGAGTACAGAAGCCGGCTCAGATCGACCCAAATACACAGGGCTTAAAACATCATATATTAACGAGGTACTAGAAAAGGCAAGAAAAGAGGCAGGAGAAAATGCAACTGCGTATAACACAGCATAAAAGGTTCGTGCCTTACGGCGCTCACCCAAATTTTTGCTTCGCAAAAACTTCTTTTATGCTGGAACCGTTAGGTGTAATTGCCTGTTTCCAAAAGCCGAAAAGGTGAAGTTATGATACATAACATAGTTGATGAAATGCTGTCTTCTCTGGGTGCACCTCTATCTGTCCATTTCCCCTCACACATCTGGGTTGAGCTTATTGCAGACTGTAATATATATTGTCAGATGTGCAGAAATACCCCAACCGAACTGCACGGAAGGATCGATTTTGCATTATTTCGTTCTTTAGTTGATCAAGTATCTCCAGGGGTGCTCAACTATTCCATATTCAATTGGGGAGAAACCCTCCTTTTAAAACCTCGGGAAGTTGAAAAGTATTTAGATTATTTATGTCTGCATAAACGCAAAAATGCTCGAATATACCTCTTTACGAATGGTACCTTATTAGACAATGATCGCTGTTCTATCCTAATGAATCATGGTGTTGAAATAGATGTATCAGTTGATGGGTGTTCACAAAATACTTTTGAGAAAATTCGCCGGGGGGCTAACTTTAAGAGTGTTATTTCAAACATCAAGAATGCAATTGAACTTCATGAGCGCAAGTTTCCTAATGCTCCACAAATCGGAATACATTCGACTATCCAGAGAGATAACATAGACGAACTCGTGGGTATAGCCAAAATGGCACATAAGCTAGGTCTATCCAGAATTGGTTTTGGACTTGTTATAGAACCAAGCAAGTTTAGAATTGAGTTTACTGAAGAAAATGTTCGAAAGGTAGAAGAGGCAGTGAATTACTCTATGGATGTTGGCCTTTTTGTAACAGAAAAGCCAATGAGAATCGGGGAATACTATTGGCAAAGTCAACATTATACAAGAACTCCTATAGAAAAATTCAATACTGTATGTAATGCGCCAAATTTTCTCGCCGCAGTAAACGAAGTTGGTGAAGTCTCCGCTTGTTGTTCCTGGCCAGGCACACTTGGAGATTTGAAGAAAGAAAGTTTCCGGGATATTTGGCATGGAAATCGCTTTGAGAATTTGCGTTCAGTTGTTAACACACCACGGGCTCCGAAAGCTTGTTTAAAATGCACTATGGCAAACAGAATATAGTTGTTGAGAACTGGTGGCAACTACACCTAACAGAGCGTATCTGGCTACGGTGTATGCCTTCGCCCAAATTTTCGCCTTCGGCGAAAACTTCAGATACCCACCAGCCGATAAGCAAAATGACGCTTCGCTTTCCGCCTTCGGCGGAACATTTTGCTTATCGGGCTCGGGGCTTCGCCCCGTGATAGGCTTCGTGGCGAAGCGCCACTTCGCCTATCACGGGGTAAACAAAATTGTTTGTCCGAAAGCTTTGCTTTCGTCCAACCAACTTCGTTTACCCCGAGCCCGTTATCTGCCATTGCGGATCTATAATAATCTATGGTAAAATATAGAGAGGAGAAACTCAAATGAAGAAAGAAAGTTTGTATCTTGATACCTCAGTTCCCAGTGCTTATTATGATGAGAGGGTAATGTGGCGACTTGCATATACAAGAGAG
>JBFLXN010000143.1:0-7049 GCA_040755715.1 Candidatus Edwardsiibacteriota bacterium | reverse complement strand
ATTTGGAATTTATCGTTCTCGCAAAGGAAAAAGAAAATAAGAATAGAAAATGTCAAAGAGCAAAAACTTTGGCTTCCCTTATCAGGAACCAGTTATATTGAAGTCTTGATTCTTCACCAGTAACTACTTATTGTTTTTGTTCAAGATTTCAACTACTTGAGATGCGTTTTTATCATCAACTTCCAAAGATAAGATTCCTTTTGGAGAAAGATAAATAGACGCTTGCTCGGCTATCCGCTGATAAAAACTAAATCCGTCTTCTCCACCATCCAAGGCAATCCACGGCTCAAAATCAGACACTTCTGGCGGTAGATAAGGAATTTCAGTTCGTTTAATATAAGGTGGATTAGAAATAATCAAATCTATTTTTCCCTTTAATCTCTCAGGTATCAAAATGTTTCCCTCAACGAATTCAATTTGTCCATCAATTTCAGTTTCTTTTGCATTTTTTCTGGCTAAGGTAATTGCTTCCTTAGAAATATCATTCGCATAAATTTTAGCTTCTAGAAGAAATTTGACTAAAGCAATCGCAATCGCTCCAGAACCAGTTCCTATGTCTAAAATAGTTCTAAAACCTCTTTGAGTCTTCAAAACAGTTTCCACTAAAATCTCTGTCTCTGGCCGGGGGATAAAAACTCCTTCTCTTACTTTGAGTCTTAGCCCCATAAATTCAGTATAACCCAGAATGTATTGTAAAGGCCGATGTTTCGCTCTCTCTTTAAGCCACTTTAAAAAATTTTTCCTATCTTGATAAGAAATTACTCGTGAAGCATTTAAATATAAATCAATTGGGGAAAGACCTAATGTCTCGGCCAGAAGAATTTCACTTTCCTGCCGGGCGTTTTCAATACCTTTTTCTTGCAAAAAAATTATTCCTGCTTGCAAAAGAGAGATAAGCGTCACTCTGGCATTTCCCTTTTTTGTGCATCTATGGTCAGAGCTTCAATGAGTTCATCAAGTTCACCGTCAAGAATTCTATCAAGCTTATAGAGTGTCAAACCAATTCGGTGGTCAGTCAAACGATTTTGTGGAAAATTATAGGTGCGAATCTTCTCGCTACGGTCTCCTGTTTTCACCTGCTGACGCCTCTCAATGGCTGTTTTTTCTGTTTGTTCTTGTTTAATTTTTTCCAGTAAACGCGAACAAAGAACTTTCATAGCCCGAATCTTATTCTGAAGTTGTGAACGTTCATCCTGACAGGTAACTACTAAACCGCTGGGGAGGTGAGTAATGCGAATAGCCGAATAGGTAGTGTTTACACTCTGACCTCCATGGCCCTTTGAACAAAAAGTATCAATTCTTAAATCTTTTGGGTCTATCTTAAGGTCAATTTCTTCTGCTTCTGGAAGAACAGCCACAGTGGCTGCGGAAGTGTGAATCCGACCACCAGCCTCAGTGACTGGAATTCGCTGAACTCGGTGGACTCCACTTTCATATTTTAAATGACCGAAGCTCCCTTCACCACAAACTAAAAAAATGACTTCCTTGAGACCTCCGAGTCCGGTAGGATTAGTGTTCATCAGTTCTATCTTCCAACCTTTTTGTTCACAATATTTATTATACATTCTAAAAAGGTCAAGGGCAAACAGAGCTGCTTCTTCCCCACCGGTTCCAGCTCTGATTTCTATAATAGCATTTTTTTTATCATCAGGGTCCTTAGGAGTAATTATTAATTTTAGCTCTTCCTCTATTCTCTCTTTTTTATTTCGCAAATTATCTATTTCAGCTTTGGCCATTTGTTTTAGTTCTCTATCTTCCTCTAATTGTAAGATCTTTTCATCTTCAGTAATTTGTTTAACAATCTGGTTATATTGCTGATACTTATTGACAATTTGCCTCAATTCATTATATTCACGACTGAGTTGACGGAATTTCGCTTGCTCATTAATCACAGATGGGTCAGCAAGAATCTCAGTTAATTCACGGTATCGGGTTATGAGCGTTTCTATTTTTTTTATCATTGGAGTCCCTCAACTCTCCATTTTTCTTTCTTTAATGTCAAACCCAATAGCAAAAGGACAAACCAAATCAGCTATCTTGGGTCTTTCAGTTTCAGGGTCAATATAATAAGCAACCAATTTGATAAACCAGCTATCGGTTGTCCCCGAAATAGTCCCATCTTCATTATAACTCCACCATTTATCTTTGGCTTTATCTCTGATTTCAATGAGGATGTAAATTTCCTTTAAAGACATACTGGCAACATCATCTTCGCTAAGATATGCCTCAGTTGTCGGGTGAGAATGAAAATCACCAATGATATAAAGATTTGGTAAATTCTCAAAAAAATGAACAATTTTTTGGTAAGACTTTTCCCTAGCCTTTACCCAAGTAGAATGTCTTTCTGCCTTTTGGCAAGCTACTGCATGGTCAACAATGAACATATTTTGGTCGCAGTGCCCTAAAAGAATTCCGTAACATTCCTTTTTGTAAACTTCAATGGCTGAGACCAAAAGTCCCCAAAAAGCAGATTCAGAAATATAGACTTGCATAATAAGGACCAATAATCAATAACCAATTACTCAATAACCAAATAATAACCAATAACCAAATGGGGCGCGTGTTTGATTATTGGTTATTGGAATTTGCATTATAGTTAGTATTCTATTTTTACCAAGCACAACCCTTGCGGTGGGGCGGTCGGACCAGCAGAGCGGCGATCTTTAGCTTTTAGAATTTTTTTGACTTTGTTAGCTGCTATTTTCCCTCTACCCACTTCAATCATTGTGCCAACAATAGTGCGAATCATTCCTTGCAAAAAACGGTTAGCTTTAATTTCTAATACCAACTCATCTTGTCCCTTTTTCCACTTCAATTTAAAAATTTTACATTTCCGTCCTTCTGTATCTATCTTTGCTACAGAAAAGGAAGTAAAATCATGCTCACCAATCAGAAATTTGGAGGCGGACTGTATCTTTCTTAAATCTAAGGGATAAGTGATAACTGCTGTATATCTTTGGTCTAAAGGAGAAGGATGAAATAGAATCCGATATTGATAAACCCGAGATTTTGCGGAAAATCTAGAGTGAAAATCCAGTGGCACTTCTTCTATTTGATGAACAAAAATCTCAGACGGCAAAAAAGCATTCAACCCATTTTTGATAGACTCTATTTTAAGTTTTTTATTTGTCTTGAAATTAGCTACTTGGCCAAGAGCATGAGCACCACTATCGGTGCGGCTCGCCCCAATCAGCGTAACCTTTTCATTAAGTAATTGAAAAATAGATTCTTCTATTGTTCCTTGAACAGTTCTGTGATGTGGTTGAATCTGCCAGCCAGCAAAATTGGTTCCGTCGTATTCAATTATTAACTTAATATTCCGCACAAGATATTCCTCACTTCGTTCGGGTTTGATTACGGCGATAAAATCACTAATCCCTATCCGTCAACCGCTTACCGCTAAACAATATGCGCATAGCGGAAAGCGGATAGCGAAAAGCGATGTTTTCGTATCGCTCTCATCGTTCTTTTTACCCCGTTAGAAAGATACCTTTTTAGAGTTTTTAGACGTAGTTTATCCCAAAAGTTCGTCAATAAACTGAGCGAAGTTTGTGCCATTATTTTAGTTTTCTAACGGGGTGAATCGCTGAAATCAGTATCCTGACCGTCTGCTCTGCTTCTTTGCCCAACGGACAGGTCGGATTGAAATTCCGATACGGCAAGATAAGCCTCATTACAGCTTAATTTCTACTGCCAAACCACTTGCTTACTATTGAACACAGGACCATCACAACAAATTCGTTTATAGACTATTTCTCCTTCTTTCCTGTCCGCTTTGCTCTTCTCTGAGGTAAAGTCGGCAGCTCTCCAACATTTTATCACACATCCTTGACAGGCCCCCACACCACAGGCCATTTGTCCTTCCAGAGAAACCTGGCACGGAATCTTCCATTCGGCGGAAATAGCGGCGATTTTTCTTAGCATCTCCCAAGGGCCACAGGTGTAAATAATAGTTAATAGTTTATAGTTAATAGTTGATAGATACTTCTTAAGCAATTCTGTGACCATCCCCTTAAACCCTCTACTTCCATCTTCTGTAGCTACCAAGGTTTTTATACCCATTTTTTTAAATTCATTTTCGCCAAAAATATTTTTTTTAGTCTTTGCGCCAATTAAAACAAGAGGTGAAGCACTTTTAATTCTCTTAGCCAAGAACAAAAGAGGAGCGATACCCATTCCACCAGCAACAATAAGTGGTTCACCCTCCCACTTCATTTCCTCTCCTGTGGGGGGTAGAAAAAACCCTTGACCCAACGGTCCTAATAAATCTAATTCTTCGTGAGGAAGTTTCTTTGAAAGGATTTCTGTTCCTCTCCCTACGACTTTGTAAAGAATTTCAAGAGTTCTTCCCTGATGCTGATGGATGCTGAACGGACGTCGCAACAAAAGGTCATAACTGGGTAAGGGCGTTTGGTCAAACGCCCCTACTCTCAAATGGACAAATTGTCCTGGAATAGATACCGTCATTTTATCTTTTAGAAATAATCGCAGTAGATAGATTGATTCTGCTATTCTCAGATTAAAAATTATTGAAACTCTAACGAAGTCCATCAAAGGGAGATTCCTTTTCTTCACGAGGTAAGCCAGGTAGAGGTACTTCCTCTTTTGGGAAACTGGGTTTAACTGAAGTTGTATCTGAAGTAGTTTTTGTAGTATCCTTAACCGCACTCGTAGTATCTTTAGCGATTACGGTTACTTTTTCAGGTTCTTCAAATTCCAGAGGATGTGGTAGAATAGGTAATCCTAAGAATGCTCTGGCGGCATCAGCATATTTTGTGTTTGGATAATCAGCTATCAATTTTTCATAGTGAACTTTTGTCTCAAGAGTGTCTTTCTTAATGTGCTGATAAATCCAGGCGATGGCATAGCAGGATTTTGGGGCAAGATAACTTTTAGGATAGTTTTGAGCCACCTGGCCATAAGTCGTTAATGCTGAGTCAACTGCATTTAATTGAAAAAGGTAAAGTTCGGCTAAAAGAAATTGTGATTTGGCTAATTCTTCGCTCGCTTCTCCAATCAAATTCTTTCGGTATTGTTCCAGCGTAGCCAGAGCGCTCGCCTTGCGGGTGGCCTCTTCCGCTACCTTGGATGAAGGCAACTCTTCCCTTACTTTATTATAAAACTCCAGAGCTTTTGAGAGTTCACCATTTTTTTCGTAGAACTCTGCTTCCTTTAATAAAGCCAAACCTGATGCTTCTGTTTTGGGGTATTTTTTAATAATCTCTTCAAAGTCTTTCAAAGCTTGCTCATCGTTTCCTAAAAGTAAATAAGTAGAAGCAATATGCCATTTCAGTTTTGCCTGGCGAATAGGTTCTCTTTCTTTACGCAGAGCTTTTTTATAAATCTTTTGTGCTTCACTTATTCGGCCAAGGTTCTCTTCACAGGTTCCCCATAGTAATGTTGCTGAAAAATTAATCTCTTTTTCTGGCTTAGTGGCTAATAATCTTTGTAGCTCATCTCTGGCAGATTGGTAATCTTTTAATGAAACTAACAATTCGGCACAGTGGAAGTGAGCACTTTGTCTCCAGACAGATTTTGGATATTTCTTTAGGAGTGTTTGGTATGATTTTAAGGCTTTTGAGTAATCCTCTAATTTAACTAAAATTTCACCTATGAGAAATTGTGCTTCAGCCGCAATCTTTTTAGGCGGATTTCTATCTAATAAAGAATTCAATTTGCCCAAAGCGGTAGCGTAATCTCTACGTCTCCAATAAACCTTTGCGGTCATCAAAAGCGAGGTATAAAAATGTTTACTTCTGGGATAGTAAATAACAATCTCATCATATTTGCGCAGTGCTTTCTCATCTTCTCCTTTGTAGTAATAGCAGTTTCCGAGGTAGAAAACGGCATCATCAGTCCAACGACTGGTAGGATGGTTCTTCACCACTCGGGCAAAGCGGTCTATGGCTTTATCATAAAGGGAAGACTCCGAGGCTGAAGCTTTAGTAGTGTCAGGCAAATTAGCTCTGAGCTTGACTGCTTGCTTATAATCTTGCTTGGCATTGTAGAATGTATTAAAATAGGCACAACCGGAAAAGAGGCAAGAAGCAAGAGGCAAGAAGCAGGAGGCAATAAATAAGGAACGGTAGACCGAAGACGGGAAACGAAAACCTGAGAAGTCTTTTTTGGAGAACATCCAAGTTCTAACGAGGTAAAGGAATGGGTTAAGAAAGTTTCCTAACTTTTTATAACTGAGGGTGTTCCGTTTTGACTTTCGGTGTCTATCGCTTCCTGATTTGTTTTCTTCAATGAGTTTCATCTTTACTTCCTATTTTTTCCTTCTCATATTCTTTAAGGATGCCTGTTATCTTCGTAAGAATGTTTTTATCTCTCATAGCGTTACCCACGACATATTTTTATTTTAATTTTACCGTCAAGGGGGACCTAGGTATTTCACTTAACGCGGATAAAAGAAGTTGCCAAAGGCAATTTGGGGCGGAGGTGCGAAGCACCGAAGCCTTTTATCTGCTACCATACGCTGTTGTTTAGAATTCAATAAAATAAACCAATTCTTCATCAATTTTTTCAAGATCTAACAATACTTTTTCTCTTCTTGGTTGTCCGCCAGCATTTCTAAAATCTCTTTGGAATGAACCGCATTTAACTAAAGTATCATCGACCAAGCACCCCTTTTTATTCTCTCTATTTCATATTTTGATTTTCCGCCTTTCAGCGATTCATGCCACTTTTGGAATGTTCTATCTTCATCGTTATATAAAACCTTCCCGAGAGCAAGAATTAAACCAACTTCTCCATAATCTTTAATCCCATTTGCTGTTGCTTCACTATCATTGACAATAATCTGGTGACTGCTTGTATTCATAGCATGTGCTTTGAAATCCCATATGCTTTGTTAACTAATTGTCGCTATTATGTGTTTGCCAATTTCTATGATAAAAATATTTATGAATAGAACCAGCCCTATCTTTAGGCCAGCGGAAGTTACTTCCTGCAATAACTTTTTTGTAAAGGTCACCAAACACTGGTTCAATGGGATTAAGCCAAGGACTATAAGTAGGCAAAGGCAAAATTTTAATCTTAGGTGTTCT
>JBFLXN010000142.1:0-7072 GCA_040755715.1 Candidatus Edwardsiibacteriota bacterium | reverse complement strand
AGCCCCGATTTATCGGGGCTTGGGCTGTCTTTCTTCCCCCGACTTGTCGGAGGACAAGAGAAGAACAAGCCAAGAAGGCTTAAACGCTTGTCAGTGTTGATTTTCCTTCACTCCGTTCAGGATAAATTGTGCCAATTTTAGACAAAATTTTAACAAAGTCGTGTTAAAGGTATCTTTCCGTGTTTCAGTGATTCCGTGGTTTTCATAAATCAAAATTCTTATGCAAGGCTCTGACGATTTGTTTTACTTTTTGCTTTTTGATAATGCAGGTAATTCTTATTTCTGAAGTAAATACTGCTTCAATATGGACTTTATTTTTCGCCATGGTGTGTAACATCCTGGCTAATATTTTTGCATCTCTTCCCACGCCGGTGCCAATTAGCGAGACTAGGCCGACTTCCTTGTTTACTCTTACCTCTTTGGCCTTGAATTTTCTTGCTCCTGTATTCAACACCGCCAAAGACTCGTCCAATTCTTCTTCAGGCACAATAAATAGCAGGTCTACAGTTCTACCACCACTGGCACCGTGAGAAAATGACCTAAGGGAAATTCCTCGTTCAGCCAGTTGGGTAACAATTTGCGAAAGGCTGTGTAGTTGCCGGGGCACGCGGCAGAGTGTCAACATCACAATCTTTTCGTCAAAAGCAATACCTCTAACTCTTACCTTTTCTATTTCGTCTATTTCTGTAACTTTAGTGCCTTTTTCTGAGGAAAAACTGGAACGCACCTGCAATGGTATTTTATACTTGGCGGCAATTTCTACTGCCCGTGGATGTAAGACTTTTGCCCCTAAACTGGTCATTTCTGACATCTCATCATAGGAGACACAAGATAACTTGTGAGCAGAAGGAACGATTCTCGGGTCAGCGGTAAAGATTCCTTTAACATCAGTATATATTTCACATTCTTTTGCTTCAAGAGCAGTGGCCAGGGCTACTGCCGTCGTATCTGAGCCCCCTCGACCCAGGGTGGTAATTTCTTTTTCTTCACTGACACCTTGAAATCCTGCGACGATGGGTATCTTCCCCTCAGCCAGTGACTGATGGATTCTGTGAGCTTTTACTTTCAGAATCTTGGCTCTAGTATGATTGGTATCGGTGATAATTCCTACTTGTGAGCCGGTGAAGGAGACAGCCTTTTCGCCTAAGACATTTATCGCCATTGAAAGAAGTGCAATAGAAATTCTTTCGCCAGTTGAAAGGAGCATATCCATTTCACGCTTTGGTGGATTAGAGGTGATTTCTTCAGTTAAATTTAGCAATTCGTCGGTGGTATCTCCCATAGCGGAAACTACCACTACTAAATCTGTTCCTTTCCTCTTTGTGGCGACGATGTTCTTAGCAACACGTTTGATGCGTTCAGCATTTGCCACTGAACTCCCGCCGTATTTTTGGACAATAAGATTCATAGATTTTAAATTCTTTTATTAACCTTTTGTAAGTTTCCTCAAGTCCTTCGGAAACCACCTTTGTATTAGCAATAATCGGCATAAAATTGGTGTCGCCACTCCACCGAGGAACAAGATGGAGATGTAAGTGGTCTTCAATTCCTGCTCCGCTTACTCTACCAAAATTTATTCCGGCATTGAATCCCTCAGGTTTAATTACTTTGTTTAAAATTTTTATAGAGAAAGACAAAACATCCATCAATTCCAGTTTTTCTTCAGCGCTCATTTCTTCTAAGTTAGCGATATGCCGATAGGGGGCAATCATTAAATGACCATTATTATAAGGAAAGATATTCATCATCACAAAACATTTCTTCCCTCGAAAGAGAACAAAATTTTTCTTATCATTCTTCTCGGCTGGCTTACTACAGAGAATACACCCCTTTGGCGTTTTGCCTAAAATATATTTCATCCGCCAAGGCGCCCAAAGTTTTTTCATTTTTTAAGCCAAAATTAACCACGGAGACACAAAAATTATTGGAAATTTATAGACATAGATGGAAATTAGTGGCAAAAAACAATAAATTTTCCGCCAAAGGCGGATCTGCCTAAGGCATGACAATAAGTTTCTACCAATTTCAATCTATTTCATATTCATTATTCCGTGCTTCCGTGGTAAATATTTCTGTGGTTTCACGCTAAAATAACTTCAGTTGTCCTTTGGTTTCTTCTTTAGAAATTTCTTTCGCTTTTTCCTCTCTGGCAATTTTGATCTTCCCGTATTCACCATCATAACCCGGCAGAATCTCCACTTTTCCTTCACGAACATTTATGATTCCTTCAGCGATTTCTTTGCTGGTCACAGAAGCAAGGGCTTTCTGGGGTAATTCTAAGAGGACATTAAACTCATTGTCAAAATTTTTAATCAATTTTTGATATTCATTCTCTACTGTAGTCGTCTTTACCCCCAGATCAAGAACATCAGCAATAATTTCTTCTAGTGGAATAAGATTTTTGAAAGGGATAGCATTTGATGAAACTATTCCTTCTTCTCTATCAGCCAGATTTTCCAAGCGATGCATCACTCCTACAGTGATTTTTTTCCCGCAAGCCGGACAGAGGTTATTGTTCAATCTGGCTTCTGTCGGCGAAATTCTGGTCTGGCAGTTTCGGTGTCCGTCAAAATGGTATTTACCTTCTTGGGGAAAAAATTCTATCGTATAAAGAAATCTATTTTTGTCTTTCTTTTTCAGGACATCCACAATTTCGGGGTAAGAAAGTTGGCAATTAAAGACATTGGCTTCTCTACCAATTCTACTAGGTGAATGTGCATCGGAATTAGAAATTAGAGAATAACGGTCTAAGGCAGAAAGTCGCCAGTTCATCGCTGGATCTGAGGAGAGTCCGGTTTCTAAGGCAAAGATATTTTTTGTTTGTTCCTCAAAACACTCTTCAATTCTATCAAATCCCGCATTGGCACCAAAAAGAGAAAAATGGGGAGTCCAGATGTGAGCTGGTACAATTAAACATTCAGGAGAAATGTCTAAGACCATTTCTACTAAACGAGAAGCGAAGAAGGAAAGAACCGGTCTACCATCAGCGGTTAAGATACCAAATTTCCCCAACTGATAGTTAATCTTGTCCACTACTTCAAAAGATGGAGCAAAAATTATATTGTGAATCCGACGGGTTTTTCCTTCTTTAGTGAAAATATTATTCACTTCCGCCGTCAGGATAAAATAGGTTTCCTCTTCACCTTTAGAAAACTGATATAGGCCGTTGCCTACTGGTTTAAGTTTCTCTTTGAGTTCTCTTACCCAATTTGGATGGGTAAAATCGCCTGTGCCTAATAGAGTAATCCCTTTTGTTTTCGCCCAGCGAGATAAGTTTTCTATATCCATATCACTGCTAGTGGCTCGGCTATATTTAGAATGTAAATGAAAGTCGGCGATAAACTTAGGCATGGTTTTTCCTTTCTGACCACGGAAACACGAAATGCACGGAATGCTAAAGCGCATATCGGGTTATCAGAAAATCAGGATGGAAGATATTGAGAAATCAGGATATCAGATTATCAGAGGATCAGAGAATACAGATTAACCTGGTAGCCTGATAGTCTGATACACCTGATAACCTAATATTCTGATGGTAGCTCTAATAATGTAAAGTGTCTCCTTTCTTCAGTGCTTCCGTGGTTTTCGTAAGATTTTTGGCATTACTCCCTTTTCTGGCCACCACCATAATGCGGGTAGTGGTTGATGTTGGTGGAATAAAAGTCCTATGTTTGAAAAAAGATATGTCTTGAAAATTGGCTTTTTTTAGCAATTCTTTTATTTCTTCATTGGTATAGGCTCTCTCTCGGTGCAATTCTTCATAGCGTCGGTAGAATCCGTTCCCACTTCCATTCTGACCGTCCTGACCGTTGGGCAAGCATCGGAGCCAACGGACAGGTTGGGCTCCGCAGGCTGGCACAACGGACAGGTCGGGACAGGTCTCTTCGGCAAAGATAGTAATTCTCAAAGTGGCTATACCACTCTTTTGGTCATAACGGTTCTGCCAGACAGAGAAAAGTCCAGACTGTTCTTTAACATAAATATTCTCACCCCAATAGCTAGAAAGGCCATATTCGGTATTCATATCAAAGATGAAGATTCCATCAGAAGTAAGAACCTCAAATACACACCAGAAAGTGTTTTCCAAATCTTTCTCTTTTAAGAGATAATTTAAACTATCAAAGAGACAAATAGCCAATTCAACCTTTTCCCGCAGACGAAAATTCTGCATTTCGGAATGAATGAGGTCTAGAGGTAATTTTTCGTTTTTACTTTTACGCTCTGCTTCATTTAGCATTCCTTCAGAAGAGTCAACTCCGACAACTTTATAACCTCTTTTGATGAGTAAGAAAGCAACGGTCCCGGTGCCGCAAGCCAAGTCCAAAATCTTCTTTGGCTTACAAGATAATTGTTTCAGAATCTGTTCAATATATTCCACCCATTTATCATAGGGAATGTCACTCATCAGTCGGTCATAGATGGGCGGAATCTGGGTAAAAGGATGCATCCGAGTCGCTTCACCCCAATGAAAAATGTAAAGTGTAAAATGCAAAACTAGCCATTACCATTTTAAAATCGTTTCTTTTCCTGTCTTTTTCTCTTCCTTTGTATTCATTGCTAATTGTTAATTTTGCATTCAGGCTGTTGAAATAATGCTTGAAACCACAAAGAACACAATTTCATTGCAAAATGTAAAATTAGCAATTAACATTTTAAACCGATAATTTTGTATTGCTAATTTTGAATTGAATTCTCTGTGCTCTCTGTGGTCTTTGCGGTCAAATCAACACCCTGATTGCTAATTTTGCAATGAGGATTAGAGTCCCAGGACGGCGCGATAGCCTTCCATATCCATAAATCCGTGTCCGGAGATATTAAAAGCAATGACCTTTTTCTGTTTTTTTTCTTTGCACTTCAAGGCTTCATCAATAGCGCAAGCAATGCTGTAAGCTGATTCAGGGGCGGGTAAAAATCCTTCGGTCTGAATAAAAATTTTAGCTCGTTCAAAGACATGTTTTTCATCGGCGGGATAAGCCACGGTATCAATATAGCCTAAATGTCTGAGGAGGCTGAGAATTGGTGAACAGCCGTGATAGCGCAAGCCGTCGCCACGAATTGGTTGCATATCAATCTTATGACCCAGGGTATACATTTTCAGGAGTGGAGTCATTTCGGCATAGTCGGCAAAATCGTAGCGATACTCGCCTTGCAAATTGGGAGCCGCTTCACTTTGAGCGGCAATGAATTTAATCTTCTTTTTCTTCTTAATCACTTCACCAACAAATGGCAAGACAAAACCACCAAAATTTGAGCCACCTCCCAGACAAGAAATCATCAAGTCTGGATAGTCACCGGCCATTTTGAATTGCATTTGTGTTTCTAAACCAATGATAGTTTGATGCATCAAGACATGATTTAAGACTGAACCGAGACAGTAAATTGCCTTTGGGTCTTTCTTGACATCTTCTAATCCTTCAGAGATGGCGATTCCTAAAGAGCCTGGGTGATTAGAATCTTTTTCATAGAGTGTACGACCGGTTTCAGTATTAGGGCTCGGTGAAGCGAAGACTTTAGCCCCATATAGTTCCATAAAAGTGCGCCGGGCTTGTTTCCAGTTATAGACTGCTCTCACCCAGTAGACCGTGCACTTCAGTCCAACAACACTGGCGGCGTAAGAAAGGGCGGTGCCCCACTGTCCGGCACCGGTTTCAGTAGTCAATCTTTCGTAGCGTTCTTCTTTGGCATAATAGGCTTGGGCTAAGGCAGTGTTCACTTTGTGACTTCCAGTCGGGCTATAAAATTCTCCCTTGTAATAAAGTTTTGCTGGTGTTCCTAATTCTTTTTCTAAATTGGTGGCACGAAAGAGAGGTCTCGGTCGTCCTGCCCGGACATAAAGTTCCAAAAGTCCAGCTGGAATGTCAATCCATTTTTCATTAGAACCTTCTTGTTTCAGACATTCTTTGAGAAGCATTTGGGGAAGAGTTGCCAATCGTGAAGCACCTTCTTCTGGGTCTTTTGGTGCTGGTAGAGGTTCAGGCAAGTCAGGTATGATATTATACCATTTTGTGGGCATATCTGACGGTGAGAGTGTGAATTGGATTTGTTTTTTCATATTTTTAGAGCTCCTTTATTGTTAAATAAGGTTCAAGGAAAAATAAAAATTAAAATGCAAAATTAAGGAATTCCAAAATTTTGATTTTTGCATTTTTTATAGATGTGCTGGTCCGTCGTATTCCCATTTTGTTGGATTAATAATTCTCATTGGTTTTTCTTTGATCTTTTCTTCGTAGATATGAGCAATCAATCCTGGAATTCTGGCGATGATGAAGAAAGCATTTCCTAATTCAGGAGGGAATTTCATTTCGCAGAGTAAAGCGGCAATAGCCCCATCAACATTCAGAGGCAATCTCTTTCCTTGAGCAATAAAAAGAGCTTCCTCAATCGCTTTTGCCATCTGGAGATAATCACCGAAGAAACCTAATTCTTCCGCTAACTTAAATAGTTTTGCAGTGCGTGGGTCTTGTCCATGAACCCGGTGTCCATAACCAAATATTTTCTTGCCGTTTTGTTTGGATTCATGCACAATCTCTTTGGCGGTTGTCTCAAAATCTTTTTTATTCTGAGCTTTTCTTTCTACTGCTTGTAAAAGGGTTCGCATACAATCTTCTACCGCTCCACCATGATAACTTCCAATCGCTAAAATGCCACTGGCTAAAGCGGCGGTCAGAGGAACACCACAAGAGGCGACGGTTCTAGCCGCCAAGGTAGAAGGTGGCGTAACACCATGGTCAATAGAAGAGACTAAAATGGCATCAATCATTTTTCCTTCATTTTGATTTGGCAGTTCTCCTTTGAGAACCAAATAGACTGCCTGAGCAAAACTCACTTTCCCCATCATTTCGTCAATTTGGGCCCCACGCACTAAGATTCTATTGGGGGCAATGTTAGTAATAGAAGTCTTCCAGGTTTCTTGAGAACTCATATCTTAAACCTCCTTTTGTTTTATATCGTGGCTTTCACGAAATTCACAACCTCTTGATTTACACGAAGTTACAAGCACACCTTCTTGCTTGTTGCCCTCCTGTTATATAACTCCTTAATTTTAAGAGAGTTGCAAGCCCAAGTTCGCTAC
>JBFLXN010000141.1:0-7075 GCA_040755715.1 Candidatus Edwardsiibacteriota bacterium | reverse complement strand
ACCTTTACAAAAAAGTTATTGCAGGAAGTAACTTCCGCTGGCCTAAAGATATGGTTGGTTCTATTCATAAATATTTTTATCATAGAAATTGGCAAACACATAATAGCGACAATTAGTTAACAAAGCAGCATAGGACAGGTCCAACCCTAATTTAAAATCACTTTCTGGTAAAACCTTTTTGGTAAATGCAGTAGCCTTGAGTCCTATCCTATAACCGTCAAGGGGAAAGACCAAACTGCTATACCCTGTCCAATATCCATACTCACCCCAAACTATGCGGAACCGTGTATTTCCTGTCACCTTCTGAGTAAAACCCTCTATCTGGAGATCAAAATTTTGCATAGAGAATAAAGGTTTTTTAGTAAGACGGGGTTGCTCAACAACAGGTTTAGCTATTGGGGGTAGAGGAGGTTTAACTATTGGGGGTGGAGGTGGTGCTTCAGAAATTCTGGCAATGAATTCTTGAGTTCGGGCAGAAGAAGCAAAAGCCGAGGAAAGTTCCAATTCCTTCCTGGCATTTTCGTAATCCCCGAAGTTGTAATAACAAATACCCATTTCCCGATGCGGGAAATAATCCAGAAATTGTATCTCGTTCAGCTGGATTTTTTCTTGGTCTTTAAATTCCAAGGAAATAGCGCTCTTAAATTCTTCAATTGCCTTTTCCCACTCTCCTTGTTTCATATAGTTCAGTCCTTCTTGATAGTAGTCGTACCACTTCTCGCTAGCTAGAGACAGAGAAATGAGTGAGATCACTAAAAGTGGAGTGAGAATAAATATTTTTTTCTTTCTCATTTTTACCTCCTTTTTTCGGGTTTTTAGATTTGCTATACAGTGTATAGCCTTTTTTTGAGTTGTCCATAAACCGGATAAAGGTCTTCATTTATCTTTACTGATAATCTCTTCTATCCTCTGTAAAAATTCTTTTGCATACTTGACATATTTAGTGGCATCATCTACTGATATTTCAATAAATTCCTTATAGTCACTTTCTTGTCGTGCTTCAAACATTTTATGAAGCATCTTTGAATAATACTTATCAATGTTACCTGTATGCACAAATTCTTTATCAAATATAGCAATAACTCCAATATGCTTTGATGTCTTTATGGGGACATCTTTATTCAAAAATAGGGCTAAGATAGCATAAAACATAGAATAGTAAGCTCTATTCAAAATGGATCTTGGAGTTAGATTATTTTGTAACATTCTTTCTGCATCGGCAAGGGTTTCTTTTGCCTGATTGATACGATAGGAAAAGAGAACTTGTTTATCTGTCATATACTTATTCCTTCCTCTGAAATATTTTTTATTATTGGTGCTGAACGCAGAGGGGTATTTTCTATCTCTTCCTTACTACAGATAAGTGGAGAGATGACCATAAAGTTTTCAAATCCCACTTCCCATACAATATCAAAGAGTCTTTCTTTAAGCTCATCATTAAGATAAGCCACTTCTACAAATACATCCATATCTGAATATTCATCTGGATTGTCTCTCACTCGTGACCCAAAGACTTTAAACTCCACAATCTGAGCAGTCTGTGATAATCTTTCTTTCAATCTCTTGGCTATCTTATAATCTTTAGGTTCCATACTACTCCGCCTATGACACATTATTACCCTTTATTCCGAAGATAATCTTACATCTGGAGCCAAACCGTCTAAATTAGTGATGGTTCGTTTCACTATTGTAATACAATTTTTGATAGCGTAGTCAATTTCTTTTCCGGAAAATCTTAAAACTCTCCAGCCAAAACTGGTCAATTGATTGGGTAATGTCAACAAAATTGTGTAATTTGATGAAGGCTATCCTGCAAATATTCTAAATCTTCATTTCCCCATTTTCTGTTCAGCCGATAAAATATAGCAAATATTATCCTCTCCACACTTCCTCTGTTTTGAAAACAACTCATAGGTCTCGTTCGTCTTCTAACCTCTCTAAATGTCCTTTCAATAATATTTGTAGTTCGCAACTTCACTCGCATCTCTTCAGGACATTGATAAAAGTTCAATAATTCCTCTAGATCTTTCTCTAAACATTCAACTGCTTCCGGTACTACTACTCCCCATGTCTTCTTCCAATTCTTATAGGCTACCACCGCTTTGTTGTAACTCTCAGCATTATAGATGTCTCTTGCTTGTGAGATACAAACAGATTGAAGTTTCCGGGGAAGTTTATTAGCCACATTCCTTAGTTTATGTGCCCAGCAACGCTGTGGCAAGGCATTAGGATAAATTAAATCAATAGCATTGCGAAGTCCTTTGTTGCCATCTATAGTAATGAGTCTTAATTTTTTACCTTCTAACCCACGGTAATACAAATTATTCAAAAACCCAAACCAAGCATTCTCCGATTCCCCTTTTGCGGCTAATTGAAAGTCAATTAACTCTTGCCTCACCTTCTTGCCATCACACCATATCCCATAGACTACTAAGACACACCTTCGCTTTTTCTCCACCGGACTTTTCGCATTTAAAAATATCCCATCTAAGATCAAATATTCATACTTATCTAGCAATTTCCTCTGGTGGAATCTCCTTACTTGCTTGTCTAATACTTTAGTTACTTTTGAGACTAAACCGGCACTTACGGAGTTTGGTCCAAACAAAGGGGTCAATACTTCTTCTACTCTCCTGGTTGAGACCCCATTTAAGAACATCTCTAATATAAGCCGATCTATATCCTGGGTGCGTCGCTGATATCTCTTAAGGACTTTGAATTTAACACCACCATCTCTTATCCTTGGAACATTTATGGCGGTAAGATATCCAAAACTAGTAAGTAGTCCTCGTTGATAATACCCATTCCTATATGTTAATCTCTCAGAGTTGTGTTTCCAATGTGAACTCCCTATCAAATCTTTTACCTCTACTTCCATAGAGGTCTCTATCAACTTCTTAACCGCTCTTACGGTCTCTTCTTTCAGGTCTCCCCAAAAGTCTTCTTTTACTCTCAGCCACTTCTCTTCTAAAGTTTCTGTGCCTAATTCTTTTACTCCTGAGCACTTCAGTTCTTCTTCTAACTCTGCTATAGTAGTAGCTAACATCAGACTATCCCTCCTCTTTATTGAGTTTTTTATAAGGAGGATAGCCTTTTTTTTATTGCTTTGTCAATCTGAAATTACACACAATATTATACATTACCTACAACCTTTATTCTTGTGATAGAACACCATATTTTCTCGTTCCCCGCCTCACCAAAATGTCAGGGCGAAGAGGATACCAAAAATGGCACCGACTAAAACCTCAAATGGGCTGTGCCCCAATAACTCACGCAGTTGCTTTTCTTTAATCTTCTTTTCTAATCCAAGTCTTTCCACAATCTGATTTAACAGGCGGGCGTGTCTTCCTGCCGCCCGCCGTAAGCCGGCGGCTTCGTACATCACAATGAAACAGAGATAAATAGAAATAGCAAAGGCTAAAGAGGAAAAGCCTTGAGAGACGCCAACCACCGTAGCTAAGGTAGCTACTGAAGCAGAGTGGGAGCTCGGAAGTCCCCCTGTCTGAAAGAGACGACGGAAATTCAATCTCCTTTCAGAAAATAGAGAAAGTAAGACCTTGATTATTTGAGCGGAAAGCCCACTCAAGACAGTCAAAACCAATATTTTGTTGGAAAGAAGGTCAGTGAGTTCCATAGAGCTTTGCTCTTGCGCAGATTAGCACAGATGAACCCAGCCACTGCATGCAAGGGTTGGGTGAAATACTGCAAGATGGTCACAGATGTTCTCGGAAATATTTGCGTTCATCTGTTTCTTTTAATCTGTGTTCATCTGTGGAAAAAAGAAATTCAAAATTCCCTTTCAATCATATACTCTGCCCAGGTTCTTAAGAGTTCTTTATAGTCAGAATCTGGGATTTTTTCTAAGTGATAAAAGGCTTTTTTGATAAATTGATTGGCCAAACTTTGAGTATAGAGAATTCCACCAGAATCTTTTAGGATTTTTATGGCTCTTCCTATCTCTTCTTTCGATGCCTTCTGATTTCCAATAATAGAAAGCATTTTTTTTCTTTGTTCATTTCCTAAATGGGACAGGGCGTAGTGAAGAATGATGGTTCGCTTTCCTTCACGGATATCTGAGCCGACAGGTTTTCCGAGCTTTTCCTCATCGGCAACGATACCAAGAATATCATCCTGTAATTGAAACGCAATGCCGCAGTTGAGGGTAAAGTTAGAGAGATTCTTAACCCTTTCGTCTTTTATTTTTTCCGTATTCAATCCGAGCATTGCTCCTGCTCTTCCACAGAATTCATATAAAGCCCCGGTCTTGTTGGCAATCATATTTAGAATCATCTCTTCGTCAATCTCCTTAAAAGACATTTTTGACAGTTGAACATCCACCATTTCTCCTTCCAAGAGTTTTGTCTGGACATTGAGTGTCAATTCACGGATAAGTTGTAAGACAAGTTGAGGCTTAACTTCTTTAGACTGATTTAGATTGCAGAGGAGAGAAGTCGCCCAGCCTTGCTGAACATCCCCAGCGACAATAGCCACTGAAGTGCCGTAGTGTTCTGCTTCTTTTTGAGAAAGACGCCACTTTCGCTTTGCTTTTCTAAAGAATTCTTCGTGGACGGTAAGTCCTCCTCGTCTCTTTTTATCTCTATCAATAATATCGTCATGGACCAGTGTCCAGGTATGGTAAATCTCTACCGCAGCGGCGGCAGGTATTGCCTTTGTTTCGTCCCCTCCCACTGCGCCGCAGGAGAAGAGAAGAACCGCCGGACGAAGAGATTTTCCGCCATAGTTCAAATAACTATAGATTGCCTGATGAACATCTGGTGGTTTAAATCTCTGTGGATATGGATGAGTCCTTATATAATCATAAACTTTCTCTCGTCTCTTTTCTACTTCTTCTTTAAATTTCACTATTCTCTGTTTTAACTGCATCTTCTTCCTCTTTTAGATTCAAAGTCAAGGGCTCGGTGAAAAATTTGCCTTCCGTATCCTTTGACAATTTTTCTACTCTTTTTTCAATTTTTTCCAATTGTGCTTGACAAAGGCGAGAGATTTTTATTCCTTCTTCATATAAGTCAATCGCTTGTTCTAATGGTAAATCACCACTTTCTAACTTTTCGGCAATTGACTCAAGTTTTTTTAAGCCTTGTTCAAAAGAAAGTTCTTTGGACATTTTTTCCTCTTTGAGTTACTGAAATTTAACGGAAATACAAAACGATGATATGTTAATATGCTTATACGCTGATACGGGATGAAAATCTTTTACACATATCAGCGTATCACCGTATCTACGCTATGTGCTTCCGTAGTTTTATTTAATTTCTTCTACGGAGCATTTGGCTTTGCCTTGAGAAAATTGAATTTCCACCTGGTCGTCAACTTTTAATTGACTGGCCTTTTTCACAATCAAATATTCAGGGACTTTTCTGCAGACACTATAACCTCTTTCTAAGATGGAAAGGGGGTTTAGGGCAGCTAACTTTGTCTTTAGTTCTTTTAGAATCTGTTTTTCCAAATTTACTTTTAAGGTGAGGCTTCTTTCTAGACGATTTAAGTTTTCATCAAGTTGTTGTTGGTATTCAGGCAAAAGGTCTAAGAATCGGCGAAAGCCGTAACTACTAATAACTCGCTGCCACTTCTCTTTTACTAAAATAAGACTCTTGCTTAATGCTAATTGAAGTCTTGAGTCAAGAGAGGAAAATTGTCTTAAAATATCTTCTCTATTCGGCACAACTATTTCAGCGGCGGCTGAAGGAGTGGGAGCACGCACATCCGCTACAAAATCAGCAATGGTAAAATCAATTTCATGCCCCACTGCAGAGACAACAGGGATTTTGGAATTGTAGATGGCGCGGGCAACAATCTCTTCATTGAATGCCCAGAGGTCTTCTAAGGAGCCTCCACCCCGCCCCACAATGAGAAGGTCAACCTCCCCGAATTGATTGAATTCTTCAATTGCCTTGGCAATTTGCTCAGCCGCTCCTTTGCCTTGGACTTGCACCGGATTTAAGATTAGTTGTGCCAATGGCCATCTTCTATGAATGATTTTTATGATGTCTCTAATGGCAGCCCCGGTAGGTGAGGTCACCAGACCAATTCTTTGAGAAAAGCGAGGTAACAATTTTTTATGTGAAGGGTCAAATAGTCCCTCCCGAGATAATTTTGCTTTAAGTTGTTCAAAGGCTAAAGCCAACTCTCCGATGCCTTTCGGCTGGAGAATAAAGACATTCAGCTGGTATTGACCGGCTTTTTCATACACCGTGATATTTCCGCAAGCTACCACCTTCACTCCATTTTCCGGCAGTAGAGATAATTTTTCTGCCTGATTACGAAACATCACACAGCGAAGTTGGCTATGCTCATCTTTGAGCGTAAAATAGAGATGTCCTGAAGAGTGAAGAGAAAAATTAGAAATTTCCCCTTCAATCCAGAGATAAGGAATATTTTCTTCTAAGAGAAGTTTAATTTCTCTTGTGATTTCCGAAACAGTATAAATGTGTTCTTCGGTCATTTTGGAATTCAGCCACGAATAAACATCAAGATAAGCCTCGTTATCGCTCGGCAAGTAGCAAGTAGAGAATATTGGGTTAATTGAGTTTGTTGAGTTTTTTGGGTTCATTGGGTTTTAATAACCCGATAAACCCCGTTAGAAGGCTTGCACATCGCAGCGACGACCTTCTAACGGGGTAAACTCAATAAACCGAGAAAACCCTATAAGCCCAATTCTCGCTACTATTTTATAGTTCCAACTCCACATCAATTCCCTGTATTGCCTCAAGGCAGATTCTCACAAATTCATTCAGGCTCAGCCCGAATTGCTCACAGGACTTGATTTGTTCCCTGTTTGCTCCGGCAGCAAATCGCTTCTCCCCAAAGCGATTCAGGACAAATTGCACATCAACTTCTTTTAATTTCTTTGAAGGATGCATGAGAGCCGAGGCTACTATTAAACCGGTTAGAGGGTCAACAGCGTAGAGGGCTTTGTCCATCAGACTTTTTGCCTCTACATGTCCCGGATGCGCCTTAATGCAATAAATAATCTTTTCCTCAAGATTGTGTTCTTTCAGAATTTCCGCAGTAACCAAGCCATGTCTTTGGAAATCATTCACCGTTTCATCATAAT
>JBFLXN010000140.1:0-7149 GCA_040755715.1 Candidatus Edwardsiibacteriota bacterium | reverse complement strand
GAATTTATCGTTCTCGCAAAGGAAAAAGAAAATAAGAATAGAAAATGTCAAAGAGCAAAAACTTTGGCTTCCCTTATCAGGAACCAGTTATATTGAAGTCTTGATTCTTCACCAGTAACTATAATACAGAAATTTGTTGAAATTCATTGAAATTTATGGAAACTCATTGGAATTCATCTTTTCAATTAATTTCTATCAGTTTCAATCTATTTCTATGAATTTCTTCTTATATTTCTATGAATTTCTATTTTTCTGTATGTTTCTGTGTAATTCTGTGGCTTTATTGAAATTCCTAGGCCTCTAAGATAACCTCTTACCTAACTATATCCCTTCCCCATAGGGAAGGGACTTGTTTTTCCCCCCTTCCCCCTCGGGGAAGGGGGCTGGGGGGTTAGGTCAAATAATCTTTCCTCTCACCCTAGCAAATCTTCTGGGAATGCCCGTCAGCATCTGCTCATAACCTTTAAAGTCACTCTTAATAGTCATTCCTTTTTCACTGATTTCCAGCCGCCGGATTTTTGTATCGTGACTGGTAGCTCGCATCTTCAAAATCAGGATGGCTTTTTCCATTTCTCCCTCGATCTCCACGAAGCGCAAGAGAACCACACAGTCAGTCAGATATGAGAGACCGTGGTCATAGACGACATAGTCGGTAGAGATATGACTTGACTCACTGATAAGAATAGAGGTGAGTCCATTCCTTTCTAAACCGCCAATAAGGGTATTGTAGACGCCGCGCAGATTCACCGGTTGGGCATAGCCAACTTCAAAGTAACTGATATTGTCAATCAAGAATCGTTTCAGATTCATTTCGCAAGTAAGTCTGTCAAGCATCCCCCCAGTGATCATCAATTCTTGATGAAAGATTTGAGGAGAAGTGAGAATAGTGCGTAATTTACCATTTTCCTCAAGTTTTCTCAAATTCCAACCGAAGCTTTCGGCATCCCGATAGATTTTGGCAGGGAGATGTTCAAACGAGACAATCAACCCCGGCTCGTTATGTTCAACAATACCTTTATAGATAAATTGCAACCCCAGCGTGGTTTTACCTATTCCGGCTGGACCTTTAAGTAGCGTGGAAGTTCCTTCTATCAAGCCTCCGTCCAGCATTTCGTCCAGGCCTGGAATGCCTGTCTTCATCCGTTTCATTTTTTAGTCTCCTCCTTTAAAATCTTGCTGGCGAGAAAGAGTCTATTAGTTCTATCGGCACAAAGTTGAACTAATTTTTTTACTAATTTTTGTTTCTGTTCATCCTCAGTGAATGAATACTCGCCGGGGATGCTACCATTTCTTAATAGGCCGGACTTTTTCAGTTCTTCAGCAGCCTGTTTCACCTCTGTTTCTTTCCTTCCGAGATGCTTGGCTAATCGTTCAGCTGTATCAAAGGTGAAAGGATTTTCGTGGAAGAACTTGATGAGTTCCCATTTGGTAAAAGAGTTAACCACCTCTTCCACGAACTGCTCTATCTCTGGTCCAAATTTCATATTTAAGTCTCCTTTATTTATTCATTGTCCCGATATATCGGGACAAAATTGTCAATTAGCATTTCAACATTATTTTTTTCTCCTTCTCTGTATTCTCCATGGTTAATTGCCAATTGATAATTGAAATTTATCTATCCAGTATACTCCGTGAAGAGCCTTATTTATTTTGTCCATTCCTTTCTATATCGTTTCAAAGCGTCTCTAATTCTTTCGTCTTGCAATGCCAAAATTTCCGCTGCTAGAATGGCAGCGTTTCGGGCTCCAGAAGACCCAATAGCCATGGTGGCTACAGGAACACCCGCAGGCATCTGCACTATAGAGAGGAGTGAATCCATACCGCCGAGAGACGAGGTGCTTAAGGGAACACCAATCACTGGTAAAATTGTCTCTCCTGCCACTACCCCAGCCAAATGGGCGGCCATTCCCGCACCACAGATTAAGACTTTTATTCCTTTCCTTTCGGCTTGCCGGACAAACTTTCTTGTCTTTTGCGGCTGGCGATGAGCTGAAGAGACAATCATTTCATACTCAATATTCAATCTCTCTAACAACTTCACTGTTTCTTGCATTACTTCCCGGTCAGTCTCACTACCCATTAAAATACCTACTAATGGTTTTTTCATATTTTAAAGCCCCTTTTCTTTTTCCAACACCGCGGTAAGTAGTCTTTGAATCAAATTTTGCTTCTCCACATACATTTTTATAGCTTGCCAGCGAAAGTTTAGATACCGATGGGCTAACCGATTGCGAGCAATTGCCAATTTAGCCAGTTCTTCTTGTTCTTCCTCATTAAACCTTAAGAGAGACGCCACCTTTTTTAAGGCATCCGAATAACTTTCCACCGCCACTTCTTCTTCCGTTAGTAAAGTTCCGCTCATCTCAATCAATGCAGTAAGAATATTCTCTACGGTTCTATCCATTAGCTTCTGAAGTTTTTTATCATTTTGATAATCTTGCCAAAGTTTAGAAGAATACTCTTCTTTAAACTCGCGCATTTCTTCCGTAATAAATTGTAATGATTCATTAACTCTACCTTTTGCATAAGAAAATTTAGGCATATCTTAAAACCTCAAGGTTTCTTTCGGCTATTTCTAACTGCCATTTAAGTCCAAAAAGACGAAAATCCTCCATCTGGACAATCGCATAATTCTTTAAAGCAACATATCTTTCAAAATCTTTAATATAAAGTGGTAGGCCTAAGACAATGGCATTGTAAGATACTAGAGGTTTGACGAAATCCCAACTAATAGAGATAATATTAACTTCCTTTTTTACCTTCATAGAGAGCTCAAAGGATATGTCTGTTAGAATTTTAAAAGTAATATTTTCATTACTGGATTTAGCCAGGAATACTAAGGCTATATCTACATCCGAATCCTTTCTGGGATATCCTCTGGCCCAGGAACCATACAAAAATGCCATGTCAATATTAAATAGAGAAGCGTTTTCTTTGAAGAAATTCTTTAAGGCGGTGACAATATTCTTCTTATTCATACTTCTCTCCGATATCTCGGCGATAATGCATTCCCTCAAATTGTATTTTGGCTACTGCCTGATAGGTCTTGTCCCTTGCCTCCTTGAGCGTGTCTCCTAAGGCAGTCACTCCCAAAACTCTTCCCCCCCCGGTAACTACAGTAGGCAGTGAGCAGTAGGCAGCAGGCGTGCTTAAAAAACTGGTTCCAGCATGAAAGAGTAGCGCTTCTTTTTCTGCTTCTTCCATCCCTTTAATTACTTTGCCTTTTTTATATTTCCCGGGATACCCCTTAGAGGCCAAGACTACACAGACACAAAAACCTTCATACCAGAAAAAGTTAATTTCATTTAGTCTTTCTTCTAAAGTAGCCAAAAGTAAATCTACTAAATCAGTTTGCAGTAGGGGCAAGATTGCTTGTGTTTCGGGGTCGCCAAAACGACAATTAAATTCCAAAACTTTCGGACCGTCTTTAGTTAAGATTAAACCGGCATAAATTACCCCTTTATATTTTATTCCTTCTCCTTTTAGCCCTTTAATTACAGGAACTAAAATCTCTCTCTTCATTCTCTCCACCATTTCTGCATTTATAAAAGGAACTGGGGCATAGGCTCCCATTCCGCCGGTATTCGGACCTTGATTGTAGTCAAAAACTCGTTTGTGGTCTTGCGAAGGAATCATCGGCAAAACAGTTTCACCATCAGTGAAAGCCAAAAGAGAAATTTCTTCACCTTCTAATTTTTGTTCAATGACAACTTTTTCTCCCGAAGGTCCGAAGATTTTTTCTATCATCATATTTTGCAAAATAGAAATGGCTTCTTCTTTGTCTTTGGGAATGATTGCTCCTTTACCGGCAGCTTCACCGTCGGCTTTAATCACAAAAGAGAAAGGACAATTTTTTACATATTGAGATGCTTTTTCAAAATCAGAAAAAATCTGATAGTCAGCAGTAGGCACTTTATATCTATGCATCAATTCCTTAGCAAAGGCTTTGCTTCCTTCAAGGGCGGCGGCTTTCTTGTTCGGTCCAAAGATTCTTAATCCTCTCTTTTCAAATTCGTCTGTAATCCCGGCAATCAAGGGTGATTCTGGGCCTACTACAGTGAGGTCTATCTTCTCTTTATTGGCAAAGTTAGCTAAGTCTTCTATGGCTAAAGCTTGAATATTCACGCATTCCGCCAATTTGGCGATGCCTGGATTGCCCGGGGCGGCATAAATCTTACTTACTTTCTCACTCTGGTTTATCTTCCAGATGAGGGCATGTTCTCTCCCTCCAGAACCAACTACTAAAACTTTCATGACCAAACCTTTGGCTTAAAACCCTTCTCATTCAGAATCATCATCGTCTCCCCAGAGGGAGCCAACACATACAATCCCCGTCTCTCAGCATATCTCTCTATCCCTTTTTGAAGTCTTATACCTGCTACCGCACCAATTATCTCTCTGTCTTTATATTCTTTAAAAAACTTTGGAAAGAGATTTAAAGTTTCTACTACATCATCTACATCTCGTTGCTTTAATTCACTTTTTACTTCTGTAACAATGACTACTTCTCTCCCATCCTTTCTTTGCCCTGTTCCTAAAACATCTATCTCTAAATATCTTCTGTTAAGAATCTTTCTTGCTCTCGGATATATCCCGTATATCTTTATTCCCAATTTTGAAAACAATTTAGGAACAGAAGGTTCAACCAACCCTTCCACAAACTTTCCCCATCCATCTGTCAGATTTCCCACATTTCTATCAGTCCTTCTTATCTGCTCATCAGTCTTCTTGAGTTGCTCATCAGTCTTCTTTTGTCTTTCAATAAGGTCTTTGATACTTTCTTTTATTTCGTTAAAATCGTTTGTTTTATCCATATTTTACTCCTCAATTTTGCCACGAATTTTTTAGTCCACAGTCAACGGTCAATAGTCCACGGATAAAATATTTGCTGTCGACTATGGATTATCTCTTTCATGTTAATTCATAGTCTCATACTATTTTTGACACTACCTTTCAGGACTGATAAAATTATAATACAAAAACACTGCTTCTGTCAAGTCTTTTTCAAGAGAGCTCTGAAAATTGTTTGACAAGAGAATTTTTTTCTGATAAAATATAGTGGTCAGGTGAGAGGTTACCGAATCAAATGAAAGTAAAAGTAGCGAAAACTGCTGGGTTCTGCTGGGGCGTCAGACGAGCCATAGGAATGGTGCTTAGCTTAACTAATAAAGAGAATCTGCCAATCTATACTTACGGTCCACTTATTCATAACAATCAGGCTTTACAAATGCTCCGCCTGCGAGGGATTGAAGTAAAGAGCCATTTGAATGACTTGGCCGGTCAGACAATAGTCATTCGCACTCACGGAATTAGTCCCCAAGAACGAGAAAAAGTCAAAAACAGCGGTGCTAAAATTTGTGATGCCACCTGCCCTAAAGTGGCTAAAGTTCAAGCCATCATAAAAAAATATGTGACTCAAGATTATACAATTCTCATTCTCGGGGACAAAGA
Organism: Candidatus Edwardsiibacteriota bacterium; assembly: GCA_040755715.1. Classification (GTDB taxonomy): domain Bacteria; phylum Edwardsbacteria; class AC1; order JBFLXN01; family JBFLXN01; genus JBFLXN01. The sequence goes on along the minus strand of JBFLXN010000140.1, from coordinate 1,698 downwards.
GCATCCGGAAGTGCAGGCTTTGCTTGATTTTGCTCAAGAAAAGGGAAGAGTCATCAACAATGTGAGAGAATCTTTTGAAGAGATTGACCCTGCGGGGAAAATTTGTCTGGTGGCTCAGACTACTCAAAACGAAGAAGTCTTTAGAGAGATTGCCAAAAGGGTAGGAGAAAAAGTCAAAGATTTCAAAGTTTTTAATACTATTTGCAGTTCTACTTCTGATAGACAAAAGGAAGTAAGAAAGTTGGCAAAGAGTGTTGAGGCAATGGTTGTGGTGGGAGGTAGGGAGAGTGCCAATACCTCTCGCTTGGCCGAGATTTCTAAATCCTCGGGCACACCTACAATTAGAGTTGAGACTGAAGAGGAATTAAATCCTGACTGGCTGAGGCAATTTAATTGCATTGGTATTACTGCTGGAGCTTCTACTCCAAATTGGATGATTGAGAGGGTAATAAGCCTTGTAGAAAGCATTAGAGGTAAAGATGAAAGCCGACTTTTTACTTTTCTCTCTTTTCTTTGGACATTTTTATTCAAGAGCAATCTCTTTTTGGCCTTGGGAGCAGGAAGTTTGAGTTATGCCGCCTGTCGGATGCAGGCAATTGAACCAAGTCTCATCTATCATTTCATCGCTGGCTTCTATGTCTTTGCTATGCATCTTTTAAACCAGTTCACCGATAAGAAGGCAAATAGACTCAATGAGCCTGCCAGAGTGGCTTTTTATGAACATTATAAATTCTTACTTGTCACCTTGGGTCTATGTTCAAGCCTGGGGACACTCTTTCTTTCAATTCTATTGGGTTTACGGCCCTTTTTGGTAGTATTGTTGGCTTCGGCATTCGGGTTAGTCTACCGAATCAGAATTATCCCAAAATTTTTTGGCTTCCGCAGTTTACAAGAATTGCCTGCCTCCAGAGACCTGTTTCAAAGTCTGGCCTGGACTTTAATCATTGCGGTCTTACCTCCATTTAGCCAAAATAAAGGCTTAGGAATGGATACTTTGACTGCCGGCTTGTTCTCATTCATTCTGGTCTTTGTCCGCTCTGTAATTTTTGACATCAGAGATATTCAAGGAGATATGATTGTAGGCAAAGAAACCCTGCCCATTCTTATTGGTAAAGAAAAGACAAAACTCCTTCTGACATTCCTCATTTCCATTTTAGGTCTATTCATTTTTTTCGCTGGACGAAATTCCTGGCTAGACCCGGTTTTAAGTTTTCTCCTTATTATTCCTATTTTTTATCTCTTTCTCTATCTCTATTTGTATCATCAAAGAATGGTATGGCGTGGTTTGAGTTTTGAATTTATGGTTGACGCTAGTTTTCTCATCTCCGGGGGGATTACTTTTCTTTGGTTTTACCTTTTAATGGCCTAAGAAATTATACCACGGAATCACATTTTTGTGTAATGTGTTATGTGAAATGTGTAATGTAATGGTTCGGCTTTGCTCACCATAATCGTCATGTTCTTCATTACACATCAAACATTTCACCTTACACAATTAGTTCTGGTAAATTCCGTGCTTCCCTGCCCGACGGCAGGGGGGCGTGGTAAGGTTTTTTCCCCTTAACCACTACTGGTTATATGCAAAATGAATTTGAGCAGTTTTCAGCGGCTCAAATTTCAATGAGATATTTTAAAAAACTTGAAAAATCTGATAAAGTCGGTATAATATCTAATCATGAAAAAAAATTAATCAAATTG
>JBFLXN010000014.1:12446-27293 GCA_040755715.1 Candidatus Edwardsiibacteriota bacterium | reverse complement strand
GACTCTAAATAGACTTGTAAAGATTGTCAAAGATGCGCTGACTAATCCCATTAAAAATAAAACTTCTAACGGGACTAAAAAGTCAGGGAGAGGTTGACCGCTCCTCTCAGGGGACTGTCCCACCCCCCTATGCCCCCCTTAGTAAAAGGGGGAATTAAAGGGGGGTTTCGTAAAATCGGGACTGTCCCCCCTCTCTAAAAGCGGAATTCACCCTGTTAGATAAAGACTATCAAACGGGGTAAACAAGAAAGGGGGTGTAGAAGATGGCAGTAGAAAAGGCGATCGCATCTTCCAGCTTGGTAGAAGTGGTTGACCGAATTCTGGACAAGGGCATAGTAGTCGATGCCTGGGTGAGAGTATCCCTCGTAGGCATTGAGCTATTAGCTATTGAGGCCAGGGTCGTGGTCGCATCTGTTGAGACCTTTTTAAAATATGCTGAGGCAGTGGGTCTGCTACCAGCAGCTGCATAACCACAACCAAGTAGAGAAGTGCGAGATGTCCTTGGGAGTATAGAGGCGCAGAAGCCCTCTATAGAGCTACCGCTTAAATCCTGAGTATATCTCTGTATTTATTCGTATTTTTAACTTAAAGGAAAAGTTTATGGAAGATCCAAAACAACTTCGCAATATAGTTGGGCAAATCGTCAGCTCATACGAATCAAAGGTGAAGACGGTTACCTCTTTAATGAGAGAGGTTAATCAAAGGGTTAAGAACTACCATATACAACAGGAGCAATTAACTAATAGATTGAAGGAAATGTTGGCTAAGACCGAATGTTTAAGGAAGAAAGACTTTGATACAATGATGGCTGGGATTCGAAGCCAGCAAGGAGAAAGAGAAAAAGAAGTCAGCCAGATGGTAGAGGATTTCTGCAAGGAAGAAGAAGAGACAGTAGCCGAACTAAGGGAGATCCTTACGATAAAGAACCCCTCTACCTTAGAGGACTTTAAGATTTTAAAAGAGAGGATGCTAAATCGACCTAAAGAGAGGGAAAGAAGAGTTACAAAGATACTGAAGGATTTTCACCGTGACCAGGAAGAATTAAATACCGCCCTTAGGATGTTACTTGAAAAAGGACCTTTTGTTAGGATTAAAGATTTTAAGGCAATGGTGAAGGCTTTTTATATTGAACGTAAATATGAAAATGCAGAAGTAAGTAAAATATTAGAAGAGTTTGAGCGAGTAAAGGATGAAATAGGTAATCAATGGCAAAGGGTAATGGCCACTGTTGGGAAGTGAGGTTAACCGCTCCTCACATTGAGAAAAGCGGAATCTTCCCGCAGAGCGGGATCCCGGCTGCTAAGATATAGCTTGGCGGGAAAAAATGAAAGGGGGTGTAGAAGATGGCAGTAGAAAAGGCGATCGCATCTTCCAGCTTGGTGGAAGTGGTTGACCGAATTCTGGACAAGGGCATAGTAGTCGATGCCTGGGTGAGAATATCCCTCGTAGGCATTGAGCTATTAGCTATTGAGGCCAGGGTCGTGGTCGCATCTGTTGAGACCTTTTTAAAATATGCTGAGGCAGTGGGTCTGCTACCAGCAGCTGCATAACCACAACCAAGTAGAGAAGTGCGAGATGTCCTTGGGAGTATAGAGGCGCAGAAGCCCCTTTATAGAGCTACTGCTTAAATCCCAAGTATGTCTTCATAATTATTTTAAATTAAAAAGAAGGAGGTAGAATAGATATGGCAGTGGCAGATGATTTCAAATCCCTGGCTGAAGATATGGCTAATGCTTATAAGGACAGGGTTGGGCGTATCAAAGATATTAAAAGGGAGACGAAGCAGATAATAAAAACTCTTCACGATGAGAATGTAGCCATAAAGGATGAAGCCCACAGGCTTATAAAGGAAGCTAACAAAGAAGACAAAGCCAGAGCCGCTGAGACAGCTAAATTCTTAGGTGAATGCAAAGAAGAAGACAAAGCCAGAGCCGCTGAGACAGCTAAATTCTTAGGTGAATGCAAAGAAGAAGACAAAGCCAGAGCCGCTGAGACAGCTAAATTCTTAGGTGAATGCAAAGAAGAAGACAAAGCCAGAGCCGCTGATACTCAAAAGCTCATTAAGCAGTTTACAGCAGAAAGTAAAGATAGAGCTAATGAGGTTTCTAAGCTTGTTCAGGGTTTTAAAGCAGAGGATAAAGAAAGAGCCGCTGCTGTTGCTGACCTTCTGGCAGATTATAAGAAAGAAAGAGAAGCGGTTGCTGGAGCGTGGAAGGATTTGTTGTCTACAATGGCAACTACCAGAAAAGAAAAGCCATCCCCTATAGCACTGGCAGAAGAGAAAGCGGTGGTTGAGGCTGAAGTGAAGGTGCCGGCTAAAAGAAAAGGTAAAAAAAGAATAAAGAGAAGAAGCTAATTCTAAAGGGAGTTCTTTGTTTAATAAATGTTCAATAAAGAGAGGGCGATAAAATGGCTGAAGTAAAAGGTGCCGAAATAAAATGTGCCTTCTGCAAGGGACTAGGCAAAGACCCCTTCGGGCTTCTCTCTCCTTTGTCTATCTGCCAGGTGTGTTCAGGCACAGGTAAGGTAAGAGTTACTCCACCAACCGCAAAATGCGCCTTCTGCAAGGGGACAGGTGTTTACTTTGATACGAGACTTACCTGTACTGTATGCGGAGGCAAAGGCATGGTTACTGTGCCCAAAGGCGCAAAGACCTGTCCTGAATGCAAAGGCACTGGATCGGCTCCAGTTAGTCTTCCTTGTCTTACTTGTAGAGGCAAGGGTGTTGTATAAATACTGATTTTAACAGAATAGTGCCCCTCCTGTTTCGCAGGGGAAAAGTATAACAACAGAAATCGCGCCTTAGTTTCGATACAGGTTGTATCGAGGGCGTGATTAGCCCATCTGCTGATGGCATAACGGCAGATGCGCTTGTTAACAAACAAGGAGGTGTAAAATGCCAGTTGAAGAACTTACCACAGTATTAGAGCCGCGGCCCTTGCCCAATTTTGTGGAGACCGACCAGGTAAAAGCTATAACTGAAAGGGCCTTAGCTTATATCTCTGCTGGATTCCCAATACATTTTAGAGGAATATCTGGGACGGGAAAGACTACTCTAGCTATGCATGTAGCCTCTAAAATGGGCCGGCCAGTAGTAATGATCCACGGAGATGAAGAATTCTCCTCGTCAGATTTAGTAGGAGGAGAATATGGCTACCGCCTAAGAAAGATAGTAGATAATTTTATCCACTCAGTATTAAAGACCGAAGAGGATATGCAGAGGCGCTGGGTGGATAACCGCTTAACTGTTGCTTGCAAATATGGATTTACCCTAATCTACGACGAATTTACTCGTTCCCGGCCTGAAGCCAACAATACCTTACTTTCCGTCCTTCAAGAAAAGATGCTTGATCTACCTGCCGCAAGGGGAGGTGGAGAAAGTTACCTTCGCGTTGACCCTAACTTTACAGCTATCTTTACTTCCAATCCTGAGGAATATGCGGGTGTTTATAGAAGCCAGGATGCCCTTCGGGATAGGATGATTACTATCGATTTGGACCACTTTGATAAAGAGACAGAGATAGCTATTACCGAAGCCAAGACAGGACTTTCGCGGGAGGATTCAGAAAGAATAGTCAATATTGTGAAAGGCTTGAGGGAATCAGGGAAATGCGAGTACGCCCCCACTATTCGCGGTCCCATTATGATTGGTAAGACCTTGAAGGTAAGAAGGGGGGTAGTCTCTAAAGATAATCCCATCTTCAGGGAAACAGCGTTAGAGATATTGACTTCAGAGACAAGCAGAGTTGGCTCCAGGACCCATCAGGCAAAGGTAAGGGAAGTTATAAACGGATTGATTGACCAGTATTGTTAATTGGTAACTGGTTAACTGGTTAAAAGGTTAAATGAAATATTATTTAACCAATCACCAATTACCACTTAACCAATTCTGACTGAAAGGAGGAGGAAATGGCACTGATGAGAGGATTTTCAAGGGTTGATGAGAAGGGTAGAATTGCTATTCCCAGCAATATTTGCCGAGAAATGAAATTAGAAAAAGGGCAGTTAGTTGAGATTAAGGTTCAGGGACCAAATAACGGTCCATATCTGATTATCAATAAGCGCAAGGCTGCTCGCTAAACACGAATTAACACGTATATAAACACGAATCAACACGAATTCGTGGAAATTCGTGTCCAAAAATTCGTGAATGTTCGTGTAGAAAGAGGTGATGGAGAGTGACAGACTTTAAAAAAGAAAGGGGGAAATTTATTCCTTGGGCAGATGAGGAGGGAAGAAAGAGGAAGCCAAGTAGAGGCGATAGTATTCCTTCAAAAACCAATATTCAATCCAGGGTTTGTTCAAAGCCAAAAACCGAGGGACAGGAATATTTAGATATGTACATAAAAACTAAGGAAAAAGAACGGGTGGAAAGATATGGCGAGATTTTAGGAAAACAGCTGAAAGAGGTTTCAGATTCATGGCGAGATATAAAAAAAGACCTACTGCAGAAAGAAAAAGAGTTACCCAAGGTCCCAAAAGGCGGGATAGAAGAATCGGATGAGGAGACGAATAAAGATGCCAAGCAAATGAAGACCCCCGGACATATGAAGAAGATAGATTGGACCTACTGACGAGTAAACGAGGAGGTAAAATGGATTGGGAATGGGATTCAAGCTCATATAAAAGGATACGCACCGGAAAGACGGGTATAAAAAAATTAAAGGATGAATGGATATGGCAACCGGTTAAATTAAGACCAGCAGGTCAATACGCTAGCCATCAAGTAGGTGAGATTTTGGAAGACGAGATATATCCTTGTGGATTTTGCAATGGGGCAGGCGAGAAGCCCAGAGGTTCAAAATGTTCTGTTTGTAGAGGCGCGGGTACAGTCTCCGTTGAGCCGCCAACCGTAAGATGCGCTTATTGTAAAGGCAGCGGAGAAGAGAAGCCCAGAAGTAATGTTACCTGCACTGCCTGTAGAGGTAAAGGAGTCATTCATGTAGAAGAGCCTGTTGATATATGCCCTCATTGTCGGGGCACAGGTAAGGAGCCCACTAATAAACTTGTCTGCATAAAATGCCGAGGAAAAGGCGTTGTAACTGTAAAGGAAGAAGAGGAACAACCTTGGGAACTACAAGAAGAGGAATTAGAAGAGGTCGGCAGTTTCACTGAAGAGAGGTCTCAAGATAAGGTAAAAGAAGAACTGGTTCGTTCAGTAGCAGGAAGTGAGCGCGAGGCCCTGGAAGTAGTTAAAGAATTGGGCCAGGCTGACAGGGTTGCAGTAGGCAGGAATATGTCACCACCTGTTTCATCCGCTTATGCAGAACAACTCTGTGACGCTTTAGTCAAAAAAAGACTTCTCCTACGGCACGGCCTCTTATACACCCTTACCCCTAATGGAGAGAAGGTATTAGAGTAATGGAAAAAGGAATCAGTGTAAAAGCAAAAGCTATAAAGGAAATATCCAAAGAAAAGGACCGGATATTTAGAAGAAAAATTGAATCTCCATCTCTTTTAGAGAAGGCAGCTTTAGCATGGAAAGAAAAGAAGGAGATGGAAGCAAGACTTAAACAAAAAGAAATGTTAAAAAAGGAGGAATCTTTAGGGCTTTCCTTTCGAGAGACCATCGTTAAAAAGGTAGTGGATTATGATAAGCAAAGATTGTTTGACCTATCCCGAGCGGAGTCAAGGGATGAAATAGCATGGGTTCAATATAAACCCTGGCAAAAAGAAGAGGATGGAAAGAAGAAACAAATACCTTTGAATATGGCTACTATTGTAGCGCTCAGGAAGAAGTTAATAGCCGCAGAATGGGCCAGGGCATTAGGGAAGAGAACCCAAGATACCAGATTGCATGATTTAGAACGAGAAGCAGTTGTTTGGAAGCAGAGAAAAGAAGAAGAAAAGAGAAAAAAAGAAGAGATAAGGATGAGAATTGAGAAGCATAAAGAGGTCTTAAACGAAGCCCTGATAGAGTTTGGTGAAAGGCTAAAGGATCAGAAGGATGCTGCAGATCCTAAGATGGCATCTGGTCTTTTAGAAGAAGTATCAGAGAACGCTGGCGAGGTCTTTGATATCGAATGGCAAGAAAACAGATGTTTGATATGGATAGAACCCTGGGAAGAGAAGAAGTGTCGCAGGATTTCGGGGTTTGATATACCTATTATATATAGAGTGGAGATTGATGAGAACTTCCAGATATCCTCCTTTGAGGAAGTAGAAGATGAAGAAGTAATAGAGAGTCTGAGAGAAGAACTTCTGACCAAGCCTCTCAGAGAGTCGCTGAGGGGGATATCTTTTAATATAGATAATGAAGACGAAGCCAGGCAGCTTCTGGAAGATAAGTTTTCAGAAATAGGCCGTCTTATTAGCTTAGAACGCACGGCAGACGGATGGCTTGCCACCATCGAACCTTGGGAGGAGATGAGGCTGCGCAATGTGAAAAGAAAAGGCAAACCTCCCATAGTAACCGAGGAGATAGAGATTGGTTGGAAGGATGGGAAATTAGAATTTGTCCCAGAAGAGGAAGCAGATATCGTTAACCAAGAAAAGGGAGGAGGGAAAGAAGATGAATGAGATTGATACGATTGCCGAAGTTCAGCCAATAATGTTGGCTAAGGAGCAACCCACTTTTGTCCAGACGCCCTATGTAAAGGATATAATAAGGCGGGCACTTTTGTATATTCAGGCTGGCTTTCCAATTCACTTTTCAGGCCCGGCAGGGACAGGTAAGACTTCTCTGGCTATGTATTTAGCGGCTCAGTTAGGACAGCCAACTATTTTAATTCACGGAGATGACGAATTTGGCACCTCTGATTTAGTAGGCTCAGAATTTGGATACCGTAAGAAGAAACTAGTAGATAATTTCATCCATTCAGTTCTCAAGGCTGAAGAGGATGTAGTAGGAAGATGGGTAGATAATCGATTGACCGTAGCCTGTAAACATGGATTTACCCTTGTTTATGATGAGTTCACAAGATCCAAGGCAGAGGCAAATAATGTCCTCTTATCTGTCTTGGAGGAAAGAATTTTGGACCTTCCAGCAGCCAGAGGGATAGAGGGATACTTAAGAGTTCATCCAAACTTCCGTGCCATCTTTACCAGCAACCCCCATGAGTACGCCGGTGTGTATAGGGCTCAAGATGCGCTTCGGGATAGGATGATTACCATAAAACTGCAACATTATGATCGTGATACCGAGGTAGCTATCACTACTGCTAAGGCGGACATATCTCGCTCAGACGCCGAGAAGATAGTAGACATTGTAAGAGCCCTGAGAGGCCAGGATAAAGATGGAGCTATTCCAACTATACGCGCTGCTATAATGATTGGCAGGGTGATGAGGTTGTCTAGCTCCGATGCCAGCTCTTCTGATGAAGGTTTTGTGCAGACCTGTCTGGATATCCTGGATTCGGAAATAGATTCTGTAGATAGGGAAAAGATAGATATTAAAGGAAAGATGGTAGATTTAATTAAACAAATTTGTTAAATGGTTAAATAATTTAGCCAATTACTATTTAACCAAAAGTGAGGAGCGATAGCGACGAACGATGGAAGAAGCCCAAGTCCATTTTGAGCGGGCAAACTGTTTTAAAAGCAATGGCCATCACGACCAGGCTATAGCAGAATACCTGAAGGCATTGGAGTTGGATCCCAATTTGCCCGAGGCCCATAACAACTTAGGTATAATCTATAAAGACAAAAAGCAATACTGGCTAGCTATAGAGGAATACAAAAAAGCCTTAGAGATTAATCCCCGCTTAGACCAGGCCTGGGATAATCTGGGTATACTTTATCTAAACCTGGGTAATTTTGAAGAAGCTATTTCAGCATACAAAAAAGCTATCGAGATAAACCCGAAGAATGCTCGCGCCCATAATAATCTGGGTACAGCCTATGATAAAATAGGAAATTATAAGAAAGCCTTGGAGGAATACAAAAAGGCGATTGAGATTGGCCCAAAGTTAGGAGAAGCGCATTATAATTTAGGTGTAGTATATGGAGTATTAGAGAGGCTTGATGATTCTATTAAGGAATTAAAGAAGGCTATTGAGTTGGATTTTACTGATGCAAAGACCCATTTCAATTTAGCCTTATCTTTTAAGAAGAAGGGTGAGATTTCCGAGGCTATCAGTGAATATAAGAAGGCTATAGAGCTCGACCCCCAGTTTGCCGAGGCCCACTATAATTTAGGTCTTTTATATAATGTAATAGGTAAGAAGCCTGAGGCTCTTCTGGAATTGGAAGAATATGTAAGGTTGACCGGCCATCAAATTTAAAGGGAAGAGAAATGTCTCCAAACGAAATAAAGATATTGAAAATTGTTGAAGGTAGAGATAAAAGTAGAGATAAAATAAGTAGTCGGAAGATGGCTCATCTTATGGGGATATCAACCGAATATGCAAGCTATCTCATGGAATGTTTGGCTAAGAATGGCTATTTAGCTCAACCTACGAGGGGATTTTATAGTCTTTCACCTAAAGGTGCTGATGCCCTCCTCAGTCAACTATACCATTTGGAAAGTAGGATAAGATCAGATATCTCCAGGCTCCCCCTTGAGGCAGGGAGGTTGAGAAAGGAGATAAAAAGGCTTACTTTGCGTAAGGAGCAACTATTAGCTGCTCGACCTATTTAGATCGAGGGAAAGAAATATGACCGGAAGTGAATCGCAGGTTTTAAAGATAATTAGAGAGGCAGAGGAGTCAGATAAAGAATCCATAGCTCGCAAGATGGGGGTCTCATCGGAGTATGTAGCTGAAATTTGTCATGGTCTAGTCAAAGATGGGTATCTGGTGGAAAGGGCCAATGGGAGATATAGAGTTACACCCCAAGGCCAAAAGGTGATTAGTCCGGTTAAGGCAAAGGGACCGATTGGTATCTTAAAAGGAGGTCTTTAGGAGAAATGGGAGTAAGTGGTAGTGAATTGGAGGCATTAAAGATAATCGATGAAGAGGGAGGTGAAGTTTCCATTCACTTAGTTGGCAGGAAAATGAGGATAGATACAAACTATGCCAGACTACTTTATACCTCTTTGGCAAGAGCTGATTATATCGACCTATTGGCAAATGGGATGTGTCGGATCACAGCAAAGGGAAGAGAGGCATTGGTAAAATAGAATAAAAAAAGGAGGTCAAAAATGGCAGTAGTTGAAAGTGAACTAAAGGTCTTAAAGATGGTTGGTGAGCTAAAGAGTAAGGGCTGTGCCCTAACGATAGCAAGAAGACTTAGGTTTTATCCGGATTATGTAGATATGCTTCTGAGGTCCTTAGCAAAATCTGGTTTTATAACTAAGGCTGGTAGGGTTACCTATAAACTGACCTATGCAGGAAGAAGTGTATTGGAGGGTCCTCCAGAAGCACCTGAAGCAAAGAAAGCCCCAAAAAAAGGCAAGAAGAAATAGTTTAAATGTGAATAATAAGTCTTTCAGATGGCGAGATAGATGGGGGTGAATGAGATATGGCTGAAGAAAAGAAGAAAAAAGAAGAGGAGAAAGGGTTTGAGATTGATTTTGGGATAGGCAAGCTTTCTTTTGGAGGACTTTTTAAAGGAATCGGTAATTTGATCGAGATGGCTGCTGAATTGGGCAAAGAGATAGGAGAGATTAAAAAGGTAGGAGAGATTAAAGGTTTGCCAAAGGGAGCAAAGGGTATCTTTGGTTTCACAGTAAGGACCTTAGCAGGAGAGAGAGCAGAGGTTGTGCCATTCGGAAATATTAGAGAGACTCCAAAGGGTCCAGTTGTAGAAGAGGTCAGAGAACCCATAGTCGATGTCTTTGATGAGAAAGACCATATTCTGGTAGTAGCAGAGCTTCCTGGCATTGAGGAGGCAGATATTAAGACAGAAATAAAAGACGATATCCTCAATATATCAGCTGAAAAAGGTGAGAGGAAGTATAAAAAGGAAGTTCTCCTTCCTTCCAAAGTTGAGGTGGAGCCCATTTCTTCTACATATAAAAACGGGATTTTAGAGATAAAACTCACCAAACTTGGGAAGTAAAGGGAAGGTAAGCTAAAAAATATGGATTTACTTCTTATTCTTCCCTGGCTTCCCTTTTTTATTAGAGCTGGAGCATGGCCAATAAAAAATTAACCTTAAAAGTAGCAGAAGCAAGACCCCGCGATGTGGGAAGGGGTATAGCCAGAATGGACCCTAAGGACCTCAAGATTTTTGGCTGTGAGGTCGGAGATGTTGTTCAGATTGAGGGCAAACGCAAAACAGCTTGTAAGGTAATGCCTGCATATATAGAGGATAGAGGCAAAGGGATTGTTCAAATAGACGGAATTATCAGAGAGAATGCTCAAATTGGCCTGGATGAGAAGGCTACTGTTGAAAAGGTATCTTATAAGTCAGCCGAAAGAATTACCTTATCCCCTATTACTATTGGAGGACTGCGAGGCGAAAAAGATACTCAATATATTGGTCGCCTTTTAGAAGGCCTCCCTTTAGTGGCTGGAGATAGAGTCAGAGCCACTTTATTTGGCGCTAGATCTTGTGATTTTAAAGTATTGGATACAGTTCCCAAGAATGAAGTGGTTTTAATTCAGCCTCCTACGACTATCAGAATGGAAGTAAAGGAAGAAGTAGAAAGACGGGGGCTGAAGGTATCTTATGAAGATATAGGCGGCTTGGATAAACAGATACAGAGGATCAGGGAGATGATAGAATTGCCTCTTAAATATCCAGAGGTATTTGAAAGGCTCGGTATTGAAGCCCCGCAAGGAATTTTACTCCACGGGCCCCCGGGTTGTGGAAAAACATTAATTGCGCGGGCAGTTGCCAATGAAACCGACGCGTATTTTACCAGTATTTCGGGGCCCGAAGTTATGGCGAAGTGGTATGGCGAGTCAGAAGCGCGGCTGCGGTCTATCTTTGAAGATGCCCAAGCCAACGCCCCAGCTATAGTTTTTATCGACGAGTTGGATGCCATTGCCCCTAAACGGGAGGAGATGGGAGGAGAAAAACAGGTTGAGAAGAGAGTTGTAGCGCAACTCTTAGCATTGTTAGACGGATTAGAATCAAGAGGGAGAGTAATTTGTATCGGGGCAACAAATATTCCTGATGTACTGGATCCAGCTTTAAGGCGGCCAGGTCGATTTGACCGGGAACTTGAGATTCCTATTCCCGATAAGAATGCTCGCTTAGAGATACTGCAGATCCATACAAGAGGTATGCCTCTATCTGAGGATGTAAGCTTAGAGAAACTGGCAGAAATCACCCATGGATTTGTTGGGGCAGATTTAGAAGCTCTGGCAAGAGAGGCAGCCATGGTTTGTTTGAGAAAGATATTACCCAAGGTAGACTTCGAGTTAGCAGAGATACCTTATGAGACCCTTTTGGAATTAGAAGTTACTATGGATAATTTTATGGAGGCCTTGAAAGAAATAGAACCCTCGGCTATCCGTGAAGTATTTATTGAGATACCGGATGTAAAATGGAGCGATGTGGGCGGATTAGAAGATATAAAGAAGCAACTTATTGAGGCAATTGAGTGGCCTTTAAAGTACCCTGAACTTTTTACCAAAGCCAAGACCAGACCCCCAAAAGGGATATTGCTTCACGGACCACCAGGCACAGGCAAGACCTTAGTGGCCAAGGCAGTGGCTAATGAAAGTGGGGTCAATTTTATTTCGGTTAAAGGTCCACAATTAATGTCTAAGTACTTGGGGGAGTCAGAAAAAGGAATTCGCCAGGTTTTTAAAAAGGCAAAACAAGCCTCGCCGACGATTGTGTTATTTGATGAAATAGATGCGGTAGTTCCCATTCGAGGTGCAGGGGGAGGAGATTCTACGCGCACCACAGAACGGGTAATCAGTCAGTTTCTTACAGAGATGGATGGAATAGAGGAGCTAAAAGGGGTGGTTGTTTTAGGCGCAACTAATAGATTTGATATGCTTGATCCTGCAGTGCTGCGCCCGGGTAGATTTGATTTGCTTTTAGAATTTCCCATTCCTGATGAAGCGACGCGACTCGAAATTTTCAAGATACATACTAAAGGTAAGCCGTTGGATAAAGATGTCGACCTTAAAGAATTGGTGAACAAAACCGATAAACTTACAGGTGCAGATATAGAAGCAATCTGTCGGCAGGCCTCTATGCTTGCGATAAGGGAGTTTCTGCAAAAGGTAAAAGGTAAGCCTGATGAAAAGGCAATTGAAGAATTTGGTATCAAGAGGAAACATTTTGATGAGGCTCTGAAATTGATAAAAGAACAATGAAAATAAACCCCGTTAGAAATAAGACGCCGAAGGCGTATGTTGTGCTAATGGCTAAGGAATCTAAGAAATGAGAGGCTCAAGCATTATGGAAGAGGGAAGATATCTTTATGGTTTAATAAAGGAGAAAGAGAGAAAGTCTTTCGGCCTCTGTGGAATTAATGATGGTGAAGAGGTTTACACAGTAGCTCACCAAGATATTGCTTGCGTAATTAGTAATTCGCCTGTTCAAGATTATTCATCTATGCTTAAAGAATCGTTAGGCCGTTTTTTGGTGAAACATCAGACAATAATCGAGAAAATTATGAAGGACCATACTATTATACCTATGAAGTTTGGGACATTTGTTTTTAACGATGATGAGGTTATAGAGGTTCTAAAAAGAGGGTATCCTCAATTTAAAGAACTGCTTATCAATATGGATGGCAAGATAGAGCTTGATGTGGCAGCTACCTATAATGATTTAAATAGCATTATAAAGGAGATCGGAGAGGAAGATAGTCAAATAAGAGAATTTAAGGCGGAAATTGCTAAAAAACCTTCCAGCCAAACTTTCCAGGATAGAATAAAGATAGGAATGATGATTAAAGATGCCCTGGATAAGAGAAGAGAAAAAGAGCAAACCTCTATAATAGATTTCTTAAAAGGCATAACATGCGATTTTCAAAAGCATCAATTGATGGATGATAAGATGATTTTAAGCTGCGCCTTTTTACTGGAAAAGGTTAAAGAGACAGATTTTGACGCTGCACTTAAGGAGTTGGATAAAGAATACAAACAGAAGATGAATTTTAGATGCGTAGGTCCCCTACCTCCTTACAGTTTTGCTACTTGCCAGTTAAAAAGGATTGGATTCGACCAGATAGATGAGGCAAAGAGATTACTAGACTTGCAAGATAAGATTTCTTTGGAGGAGATAAAAGAGTCCTATCGGAACTTCGCTCAAAGAAATCACCCTGATAAGCACCCTGAAAATAGCCAGCTTAAAGAAAGGTTTGAAAAAGTAACCTGTGCTTATAAGTTATTAACCAGTTGTTATCAAGGAGAAGATATATCTTTTGAGGATAATAAGCAGAAAAATTTTATTATGGTTGAGATAATCAGACCATAAGGAGCATAGTGACAAATGGATGAGGGAAAATATCTATATTGTGTAATTAATGAATCTGGTGAGAGAAATTTTGGACCTATAGGGATTGGAGGCAGAGGAGACGAGGTCCACACTTTATGTTTTCGTGATTTAGCCTGTGTTATTAGTTCCACTCCAATGACTAAATATGTGATTAGCCGGGAAAACCTTATTGCCCATGAAAAGGTAATAGAGGAGGTAATGAAGGATTATACTGTGCTCCCTGTTAGATTCTGCACTATCGCCACCAGCGCCGAAGAGGTCAGGCATCTTTTAATGAAGAAGTATCAAGAACTTAAGAATCTATTAAGAAGTATGGATAATAAGATAGAGTTGGGCTTAAAGGTTTTCTGGCAGGATATGGAAAATATTTTTAAGGAAATCAGAGAGAGTCATAAGGAAATAAAGAGTTTGAAGGAGAGGTTAACCGGAGAATCTACTGCACTATCCTTAGATGAAAAGGTGGAGGTGGGCAAAAAAGTTAAAGAAGCCCTGGGAGAAAAAAGAGAAGCCCAAAGCGAGGATATTTTAGATGTATTAAGGCCTAAATGCGTTGACCTCCGCAAAAATAAGATAGCAGGCGATAATATGATATTAAATTGCGCCTTCTTGGTAGATAAAGCCCATGAAAGAGAATTTGACGACTACATAGAGGACCTGAGTCAAAGATATAAGGATAGATTGAAGTTTAAATATATAGGGCCGGTAGCCCCATTTAATTTTGCGGAATTGGTTATAAAATGGGGACAGGAAGAAAGCCAATGAGTTCAGGACAAGAGGTTGGCAATAAGACAAAGATACAAGATAACAGCGATTTAAATGTAGTAGAGGGAAGGTATATCTACGGTATAATTGGAACGAATCAAGAGAGGAAATTTACTTCCCCGGCAATCGGAGCACGAGCTGATACAGTTTATAGCATCTCTTATCAAGATATCGCAGCGGTAATCAGCCCTTCACCAATTATGAAATATTCTATTTCAAGAGAAAATACCATAGCTCACCAGAAGGTTTTGGAAGAACTGATAATGGATGATCTTACCATCTTACCCGTAAAGTTTGGCACTGTTGCCAGTGGTAAAGATGGAGTTTGTGCTGAAGAAAGGATAAGGAAGGAAGTACTTAAAGCCAGGTATGAAGAACTGAAAGAGCTTTTAATCAAAATGGATAATAAGATAGAATTAGGACTTAAGGCCCTTTGGAGCAATATGAAAGTAATCTTTGGGGAGATTATTGAAGAGAATAAAGATATCAAGATTTTGAAAGAAAGAATAGCATCAAAAAGTTCCCTTCAAACATATGGAGATAGGATAACATTAGGCGAGAAGGTCAAAGATGCCCTGGAGCGAAAAAAAGCCAAAGAACAGAAGGACATTCTGGATGTCTTAAAAGAAGCTTATGTTGATATGCGCAGCAATAAAATATTTGGCGATAATATGATAACAAACTTAGCTTTCTTGGTAGAAAAGCCCCGGGTGGAAGAATTTGATAGATTAGTAGATAGACTAAGCACAATTTATGATGGAAGGATAAAGTTCAAATACGTTGGACCTGTACCTCCAT
>JBFLXN010000014.1:0-12346 GCA_040755715.1 Candidatus Edwardsiibacteriota bacterium | reverse complement strand
ATGATAACAAACTTAGCTTTCTTGGTAGAAAAGCCCCGGGTGGAAGAATTTGATAGATTAGTAGATAGACTAAGCACAATTTATGATGGAAGGATAAAGTTCAAATACGTTGGACCTGTACCTCCATGTAACTTTGTAGAATTAGTAATTGTACTTGAAGGAGAAAGTTATGAACCCCGCCCTTCCTAAACCCAGCCCTTGCGCGCAAGGGCTGGGTAAATCCCACATTTTAAGCTTAAGGGCAGGGCAAAGATTTTAAAGAAATGCAAAAACAGTTTAGCCAAATTGAATATAGGCTTGGCATTGCGAGAAAAGGAAGGGCAGGGTGAACCCCGCCCTTCCTAAAAAGCCTAATTGGCATTATATATATTTACTCAGTAGTAAAGTTAAAGACTGGATTTATATAGGATGTACGAATAACTTGAAAAAAAGGTTAATGGAGCATAAGCAAGGAAAGATATATTCAACTAGAAAGATGTTACCAGTGGAGTTAATATATTTTGAGGCCTATAGATCTAAAGATGTGGCATTTGAAAGGGAAAAAAGCTTGAAGAAGTTCGGAAGTGGTTTGGCAAGATTAAAATCTAGACTTGGCATTGCAAGGAAAGGAAGGGCGGGGTGAAGGAAAAGCCTGAGAGTGGTTCTAAAGGATCGGGTTTTGGATTAACCGATATTTTATTGCCTTTTTTGTTGCCTATAAAGGGGGTGGTATGGATCGGAAATAAACTAAAGGAGACAGCCGAGACTGAGGTGACCGATGAGTCTAAAGTGCAGGAAGAGTTGCTAGAACTTCAGATGCGCTTTGAGATGGGCGAGGTGAACGAAGAGGAATATAAAAAGAAAGAAGGAAAAATCCTGGAAAGATTAGAGGCAATCAGGAAATACAAAGAGGAGAGGAGGTGAGAATGTGGAAGAAAGAATAGAACCAGCACTACCAAAAGGTGCATTTAGGTGCCCTCGATGCGGAAGTGTAACCTGGGGGAATCTGCGGTTTTGTTCAGAATGCGGAGAACCCTTAAATATCGAATGTCAGGAATGTGGGGCAAGGTGGCGGTATATTTATGGTTATGCATTCTGCCCTTCCTGTGGGGCTAAGATTAAAAGGAAACTATAACTTTTTAAAAAAGGAGGTATAAAAGATGGCGAAGACAATGCAACAGATTATTGAGAAGGCTCGTGAGGAATTGAGTAGGTTTACAGGACTGGAACTTTCTACTACTTTAGGGGCGGCTAAGGATGAAAAAGGCTGGAAGGTTACTATGGAGATGATAGAAAAGCACTCCATTCCTGACCAGATGGATATCTTAGCCACCTATGAGGTAATTTTGGATGACGATGGCAATGTAATGGAATTTAATCGGACAAGGTTAAGAAAGAGGGCGGATACCGAGACAGTTGAAGTAGAATAACGTAGATAAACGTAGATATCACCGGAAATCAGATGAACGCAGATGAAAATCAGCGAGAAGCGGCGTCTAATAATCTTTGGTGGAAAGGGGGGTTGCGGAAAAACTACATCAGCGACTGCTACTGGCCTTTATTTAGCCCAACATTATCCCAAGCAGAGGATTTTGATTGTATCCTGTGACCCTGCTCATTCAGTGGGTGATAGTTTGGGCTATACTGTTGGTAATACCATTACACCCATAAAAGATTTAAACAATCTTTGGGCTTTAGAAATAAAAGCTGAGGAAGAGGCCTCTCTTTTTAAAAAGAAATATGATTTGGTGATGAAAAAGATCGTTGAGAGAGGAACTTATTTCGACAGGCAAGATATAGAGAATTTCTTTTCCCTTTCTATTCCAGGGTTAGATGAGATAATGGCGGTTATAAAAATAGCTAATATCTTAAGAGAAGAGAAATACGATTTAATCATCTTGGACACCGCACCTACAGGACATACCATAAGGCTTTTAGGTTTACCCCTTCAGATGAAAAAGTGGGTCGAAGTTTTAGATTTGATGCAATCTAAGCATAGATTTTTAGCCAGCCATTTTGCTGGCAAATACAAAAAAGACGACGCTGATGAATTTTTAGAGATGGTGAAAAGCGACGTGGATAGAGTAAGTCGGTTACTAAAGAACCGCGATTCAACAGAATTTATACCTGTCACTAAACCCGAGACCTTGGCTATAGAAGAGACAGAAAGGTTGTTGGCGATATTAAAAGGATATGGAATTTCAGTGAAATCTATTATCGTCAATCAAATTAAAAGTAGTCAAAACAGGTGTCCCTTTTGTTCTAAGGAAGAGAAAGAACAAAAGAAAGAATTAGATATAATCAGGCAAAAATTCGCAAATCTCGAACTTCATCAGATACCGATATTTCCATATCAAATCAGAGGGATGGATCGACTAAAGGAATATGCCCAGGTTTTATTTGAAGAGAAGCCACATCGCCTTCCCATTGGAAAGAAACCTTTTGATTTCAAGTCTAAGATTTTCTCTATTATTAAATTGCCTCAATTAATAGAGAAAGGCATTATATTATATATATTTGGGGGAAAAGGTGGGGTGGGTAAAACATCCATAGCTTCAGCCACTGCACTTAGTATGGCCAAAAAATACCCCTCTAAAAAAGTCTTAGTCTTTTCTACCGACCCTGCCCATTCGCTATCCGATAGTTTTGGTCTATCTATTGGAGATAATCTCACTCAGATAGGGGGACTGTCCCCGAAGGAGACTGTCCCCAATAATCTATTTGCCCTGGAGATAGATGCTTTGAAGTTGCTTGAGAATTTTAAAAAGGATTATAAAGACCAAATAAGCGAGGTATTTAGTAAATTTATCGGAGGTGGAGTGGATGTTAAGTTCGATAGGGAGATTTTAGAGGAACTTATCTCACTTACTCCTCCCGGTTTGGATGAGATTATGGCTTTAGCTAAGGTGGTGGAATTTATAGATGGAGGAAAATTTGATATATATATCTTAGATTCAGCAGCTACAGGACACCTATTGCGGTTTCTAGAGATGCCTCAGGTTGCCAGGGAGTGGCTAAATGCAATATTTAAATTACTTATAAAATATAAGGGGATAGTACGATTGGCCAAACAGGCTGAAGAGATGATAGAGTTTTCTAAGAAGGTGAGAAAAATACAGGAGATTCTCACAGATCCGGCGAGGTGTCAATTTGTGGTTGTAGGTATTCCAGAGGCTATGGGCAAGAGTGAGATGGACGGCCTCCTTGAGAACCTTAAGCGACTTAACATCCCCTCTCATTATATTCTGGTTAATATGATTCTTCCGAAAACTAGATGTAATTTTTGCGAGTCAAAAAGAGGTGAGCAGATTAAGATTATCCAGGAAATAGAGAGGGAAAGGTCTTCGCAATATCAAATTGGTCAGCTGCCGCTTTTCCCTTATCAGATCAAAGGTATTGACCGATTAAAGGATTTTTCTAAGGAAATATATGGATAAATATAAATATAAAAAAGAGCGGAGGGAAGATGTCTCCCAAAAAGAAAAAATCTAACAAGAAAGAAGCCAAATTCATTCCTTTTACTGCGGGTAGCTTACCATCGGTTAGTAAGGCTATGCCCCAAGTAGCAAGCGCTATTCCGCTGGTTAGTAAAGAGATTCCCTTGGTTTCTAAACCTATTCCCCTAGTAAGCGCTAAACCCAATATTACTATTCCCAAATATTGGGGTATGATGCCAACTAAGAAATGGGGAATATCTAATGTACCAGCCATTAGAAGGCGCAAGTTGGAACGGCCAAAGGATATAGGGTTATTTAGATTCTTGGGTAAGCTAATTTCAGCGCCATATCAACCAGTAGAGATGGTCAAAGGAATCACTGCCGCAGTGGGAGCGCAGGCTGAAGAAGAAAAAGACCCTAAGGTCGCCTTAGAAGAAGAAATCCTCGAGCTTAAAATGCGTTTTGAGAGAGCTGAAATAACTGGGGATGATTTTAAGACAAAAGAGGCAGAACTTAAGAAGCGCATAAAAGATTTGGAGGAAAAAGAAGAGATAAAGGAGAAGACTAAAGAGACCAAAGGGAAACCCAAGAAGAAGAGAAGGTAAAAAAAGTTATGGATTACGGGTTATAAGTTATCAGTTAAAAATACATAACTTATAACTAATAACTGCTAACCCCGACCAGCCGAAGGTGAGGAGGTGAAAGATGGCTAAAAAACCAAAATGGGCTACGATTGCACCTGAGGAGCTTAGGCGAATAGAAAAAAATAAAGTGGAAGTTATATGCGCCTTTTGTAATGGAATAGGAAAAGATCCTTTTCAGCTTTTATCTAAGCTTTCTGATTGCCAGGTGTGTTTAGGAAAAGGTAAGGTGAGAATTATTGGCCCGACAATGAAATGCAATTTTTGTGGTGGCAAGGGAATAGACCCATATACTACAAGTCGCATACACTGTTTAGCCTGTGGTGGGGTAGGGGTGGTTACAAGGATGACACCTTCTAAAAAATGCACCACTTGCAATGGAAGTGGGGTATATCCGCGCAAACCTCATCCAGTGGCTTGCCCCAAATGTAAAGGCCAAGGTGTAGTAGCGGGGTAAGGAGGCAATAGAAATGGCAATAGAAGCGACAAAAGATGCAAGTGTTACTTTGGTTGATGTCATAGACCGGGTTTTAGACAAAGGCCTGGTGATTAATGCGGATATCGCCATATCTGTTGCCGGAGTAGAGCTTTTGGGAATTAAGATAAGGGCAGCCCTGGCTTCTTTTGAGACAGCAGCAAAGTATGGCCTTGAGTTTCCATCAGGGACTAATGTGGAAACAGAAGCCTGGAAAGAAGCCATGAAGGGTAAAGAACTTTGTCCACAGTGCGGCAAAAAAGTTCTGGCAGAAGAATTACTTGATGAGGGCTGTCCCTGGTGTGGCTGGGTAAGCGCCAAGGCAAAAGATATAAAGGCAGAATGAGAAATAAGCTAGCAGCTTAACAAGTAAAGCTAAAGAAAGGTGTAGAATATGACCGGTAAAGAAGATAAAGACAAAAAGCGACCAGAGGATGTCCCGCCCGAGGCGGGAGAAAAAGAATCTGAAAGTGTAGCAGGAGGAATACTTAAAGGTCTGGGCAAGGTAATTCCCGGATTAGGGGGATTAATTAAAGGCCTGGAGAAATCCCCGGCTTTCAAAGAGAGGCTTAAGGAGGTTGATAAAGAGGTGGAGCGTAAGATAAAAGAAGCCCCTTTGAAAAGAGCTGAAGGAAGGCCTTCGGGTATCCCCGGCGGCATCCCTCCGGGCATAAGAGGAAGGGCCTTTAGAGGAAAACCTTTTGCTAAACAGAGACCAGAAGTAAAACCCTCACCCCCTCCAACACCTCAAGAGCGGCCAGCGGATATCTTTGATGAGGAAGATCATATTAAAGTGATTGCTGAAATACCAGGCATTGAAGAAAAGGATATAAAAATTGATTTAGTCAAAGACAGCCTTGCAATATCAGTAGATATTCCTGATCGCAAGTACCATCAGCAATTAAAACTACCCTGCGAATCTAAAGGAAAACTAGAAAAAACATACAAGAATGGGATTTTAGAAGTAAAAATAGAAAAATGATAGATATCAATGAAGATAATCTTAAAAGCGGTGTTTTAGGCCTTGTGCTTGCCTTGGTTGAAATAATCAGAGATGCCCTTAAACTTCAGGCGGTAAAGCGAATGGAGGGTGGAAGCCTAAACGAAGAAGAGATAGAACGTCTGGGTAGAGCGCTTAAGGAACTCGACGTCGCAATAGAGCATATAAAAGAGGAACAAGGGGTTGGTGAGGCAGTTCAATCAGTGAGAGATGGTTTAGATAATATAGTCAACGATGTTATAGATAAAATAGCTAATCCCACGAGATGGGAAAAAATAAAGGAGACAGCCAAGTGAACGACGGTATATATCTCTACTGCATAGCTGATGGCAACGAAAAGGTAAGCCTGGGTGAGATTGGAATTGATGGGAGCAACGTTTACACTCTTCCATACCAGGAAATTTCAGCCGTTGTTCACAACTGTGAACCTCACCCCTACGAATCAGAAGATAAAGATATTGTAAAAGGTTGGGTAATGACTCACCAGAAGGTAGTGGATTATGCCTGGCAGAGGTTTGGTACTGTCCTGCCTCTGGCATTTGATACCATAATTATTGGCGAAGAAGGCATAGACCCGAAAGAAAATATGAAAAAGTGGCTGCAAAAAGATTACCAGAATCTAAAAGAAAGATTAAATAAAGTCAAGGGCAAAGAAGAATATGGAGTCCAGATTTTATGGGATCCCAAGGTTATGGTTGAAAGAATAGCCGAAGATAGCCCAGAGATTAAGAATTTGAAAGAGGAGTTGAAGTCTAAACCACCGGGCACAGCCTATATGTATGAAGAGAAGATAAAGAATCTATTAAGGAAAGAGATGGGAAAAAAGGCCGATGAATATTTTAAGGACTTTTATGCTCGGATAAAGAAAGAAGTTTTTGATATTCATATAGATAAGGCTAAAAAAGTAGATGAGAACTTACAGATGATCATGAACTTATCCTGTTTGGTTGCTAAGGAAAATGTCAAAAGGCTTGGCGAAGTTTTAGAAAAGATTAAAAAAGAAAATGGGTTGATCGTTCGATTTACAGGCCCCTGGCCACCATACTCATTCGCCTAAAGCCAAAGCATAGAAAAACAGGTAACAGAGGACAGAGGATAGAAAAATCTGACTTCTGAATTCTGATAAAGGAGCGAAGCGACATATGGAGCCAACCAGAGATGCACGGGTCACATTGGTTGATTTATTGGATAGGGTCCTGGATAAGGGGTTGGTGATCAACGCTGACATTATCATCTCTGTGGCGGGCATCCCTTTAATCGGTGTTAATTTAAGAGCCGCCCTGGCCGGCATGGAGACTATGCTCGAGTATGGCATGATGAAGGCATGGGATGAGAAGATTCGCGCCTGGGAAAAAGATAATAGAGCTAAAAAAGAGATTTCTTTAATCCAGGGAGAAGAGCTTAAACTTAAGATGTTGGGCTCTTTTTTTTATGCCAAAGGAATCTATGTTAGTTGGAGACCGGGGCAGATTTATTTAACTGATAAAAGACTGCTGCTCATGAATCAAGAGCTTAATGAAGTGATGTTTCAAACCTCTTTAGATGAGATAAAGGGGCTCTTGATACAAGAAGATACGCTCTTACTTATTCTTAAGGATGATAGATTAGCGCGTCTGCGGTCTGTGGAGATAGATAAATTAGGTGAGTCTATAAAAGAGGCGATAAAGTTAGGCGGACTTATAATTGATGAAAACCTTATTCTACCCGAATATGAGGAAGAGACATTAGATTTCCTGACAGAAGGAGAAACGATTACTCACAAGGGCAAGGCCTGGCATATGGCCTCATCAGATGGTATCTGGAAGCCCGGTCATCTGTATATAACAAATAAGAGATTATGCTGGTGGTATGATTTTGAAAAGAGATTGGCTTTTGAAGTCCCTTCAGAAAAGATATTAGGTTCTGCTATAGATGTAAGGAATTTGAGCCCGGTATTAAAGAAGAAAAAGGTCTTTGACGTAATATATGAACCCAGCTCTTGCGCGCAAGGGCTGGGTGAAGGTGGTTCTCAAAGAAAGGTTGCCTCTTTTTCAGGAGAGGGAATGTATGAGTGGGAGAGGGCGCTTACCCGAATCATATCATTTAGAGAAAGAACAGAAGCCTGCCCTCAATGCGGAAAAAAGGCAAACGCCTTAGAGCTATTAGAAAAGGGTTGCGTAAACTGCGGCTGGGTCAGCCCACGGTTAAAGAAGAAAATAGCCCAGGTAGCCAAATGAGTAAGGTAATAGGAATAGATTTAGGCACTACCTTTTCAGTAGCCGCCTTTATAAACAATGGGAGGCCTGAGATTATACCCAATGCTGAAGGCGGAAGGCTTACTCCTTCAGTGGTTGCCTTTGCCGATGGAGGGAGGCAGCTGATAGGCAATCTTGCCAGAACCCAGGCAGTTGCAAATCCAGAACGTACCATTGCATCTATTAAACGTCGGATGGGCACTGATTATGGGGTAGAGATTGACGAGAGAAAATTTACCCCCCAAGAGATTTCGGCCTTAATCCTTCGTAAGGTCAAGGAAGATGCGCAAGATTATTTGGGCGAGAAAATAGAGAAAGCAGTAATTACAGTTCCTGCATATTTTAATGATAACCAGCGCCAGGCGACTATGGAGGCAGGCGCCTTAGCCGGATTAGAGGTAATGCGGATTATAAATGAACCTACTGCTGCTTCCCTGGCCTACGGCTTACACAAGCAGGATATACACTATATTCTAATATGGGATTTGGGTGGAGGCACTTTCGATGTATCTATTTTAGAGTTGGGCAATGGCGTGTTTGAGGTGAAGGCAGTAGGGGGAAATACACATCTTGGCGGAGATGATTGGGACCAGAGGATAATGGATTATTTGGCTGATAATTTTCAGAAGTTGCATGGAGTGGATGTAAGAAGAAATAGGGTGGCTTTACAGCGGTTGAAAGAGGCTTCAGAGAAGGCAAAAAAAGAACTTTCCACAAAAAGGTTTGCAGATATCAGAATCCCATTTCTCATACAAGATATGGATCTGCATCTGACTATGAGTAGAGAGCAGTTTGAAGAGCTAACCAGGGATTTATTAGAGAAGATGATAGAGCCTACTAAACAGGTCCTTTCTGATGCAAAGCTCAACCCCGGCCAGATAGACAGGGTAGTTTTGGTAGGAGGCTCCACCAGAATGCCTGCTGTGCAAAAGCTCGCTCGAGAGCTTCTGGGCAAAGAACCTTATAAGGATATAAATCCGGATGAGGTAGTGGCTCTTGGCGCAGCAATTCAAGCCAATATCTTGATTGGGGAAATAAAAGATGTGGTATTGTTAGACGTTACTCCCCTTTCTTTAGGAATTGAGACTGAGGGAGGGATATTTGCTAAGATCATAGAAAGAAATACCACCATTCCTACATCCAGCAGTCAGATATTTACGACAGCTAAAGATAACCAGACTCAGGTCGATATCCATGTCTTGCAGGGAGAGAGATTCCTGAGCTTCGATAATATAAGTCTGGGTAAGTTTGAGCTTACTGATATTCCACCCGGTCGAAGGGGTGAAGCTCAGATTGAGGTGACATTCCATATAGATGCCAATGGGATTTTACAAGTCAGAGCCTTGGATTTACATACCGATAATGAAAAAAGTATCCAGATCAGTTCTTCTTCCCGGCTGACCAAGGACCAGATTAACGAGATGATAGAAGATGCCCGAATTCATGCCAAGGAAGACCAAAAGCGAAAAGAAGAGATTCAAATGGGCATTCGAGCGGAAAGTATGATACAAGCAGCAGAGATGGTTCTGGAAGAAGGAGAGGGTCTAATAGATAGGTCAGATGTAGAAAAAATAGAGAAACTAATCCTGGCAATAAAGACAACTTTATCCAAGGGTGAATATAAAGAGACCAGGGTAAAAATTGATGAATTAAGAAAGCTGGTTGAGATTGTCTATAATGCGTTTAAACGGATAAAGAGAAATCTAAAGATAGAAACAAAAGATGCCGCTGTTAAAAGGATTTAGCGAAATTGATGAAGAGGGTAGATTATCTATTCCTTCGAATATTCGAAGGGAAGCGGGATTAAATCTCGCAAGCCCAGTGGGAATTAAAGTAGTAAGGATTAAAGGAAGCATGCGGTGGCCATATTTGATTGTTTATCATCTGCAAAGCATGGTCCCGCGCCTTTCACAGTTCGAAGTTACTATGATGGAAAGTCAAGGCAGGATAGATGAAAATGGAAGGCTTACCTTAGAAGGTGATGTGTTAGAGGAGACAAAACTCGGACCTCACTCTCGAGCCGAGATTAAATTATCTGGACCTACTCGTGGGTCGTGGTTGGTAATTCGTAATCGTGGACCCAATAGATTGACTACTCTTCAAGAAAAAGTAGGGCGCCAAGGCAAAGGGAGTAGAGCCGAAAAGAAGTGGAAATCTGTATCTATCGAATATTGAAATGTTGGCATAAGGATAGAATAATAACCAAGAACATAAGGAGGTAAAAGACGACCCCTAACGAGAAAAAGATTTTAGAAAAATTTAAGGAAATTAAACAGGGAAATACCGTAACTATTGCCGGGAACTTAAGGGTTACAATAAATTATGCCTATGATATATGCAAAAAATTGTGGGAGAAAGGGTATATAGAAAGGCTTTCGCCCGGTAGGTTTGCTTTATACAGGATTACTTCCTTGGGAGAAGAACAGGTTAAGGGCGAAGGCGAGGGCGAGAAAGAACTTGGAGGTAGTATGGGCACTGAAGAGACCAAAAAAGAAGTAGAAGAGATAGAAGGATATGAATGTGTGAGCTGTGGCACAGCCGTAAAAGAAAACACAACAGTTTGTCCGAAATGCGGGATAGTCTTCGAAGAGGTCGTAGAAGAGGAAGAAGCAGCTGAAGCCCTCGATTCCTCTCAAGATGAACCATGTGAGGAAGCTCCGTCCCCTGCCCCGCAAAGTCCCAAAGTCGACGAGGAGGACGTAGTCAAGGAGACTGATAACGCAGGCGGGAAAACAGGAATTTTAGACCATCCTTCTGTGCCTGATGATTGGAAGACCTGTAATTGGAAATGGAAATAGGAAAAAAAGGGATAAATGAAATCCAAGACACCTAAAACTTCAGGGTATTCTACTGGCCGCGGCACAAAGGTGAGACACTCCACAGCTATGGACTGGGATGAGTGGGCAAAAAAGAGAAGAAGATATTCGGTTAAATACTCAACTGGTGAAGATGCCCAGATAATACATTCTACAGGGGTAGAATTTGATAAAAGGTCAAAATATAAACGGAAAGAATATGAAGATAACAAACCCGGTGGTGCAAGACATCCAGGTTTTACTTATAAACACTACAGAAAAGATGAAAAATAAGCCTGAATTAAAAGCGAATGAAGAGGTTATACTAAGCGATCCGGGTTTTTACAAAGATAATCTACGCAGCGGCTGGAAACCAGGGCATCTGTACCTGACTAACCTGAGGCTTTTTCTTTGGCAGCCGGCGAGGATTATATTCCAGACGTCCTTAGAAAATATAAAAGGAATCAGCATTCAACAGAGGGGTTTTACATTAAGAAGTAAGGACGCCCTTTGTATCTCTTATAGAAATCAAGGCGGTGCAACTGCTTCAAAGGCCTGGATTATGGTAAAAGATGTAGAGATGTGGAAAAATAAGATATTTGAAAGAAGCCTATTGGAAATAAATCAAGAGGGAATAGATAAGATTGCCAAAGAGTTAGATCCTGAGAGCCAAAATATACTTCTTTTTGTCTGGCAAAATAGACATGCCACCATTGACGAATTGGCTCACAGCTATAATGCGCCAAATCATATGGATATTCTCCACAGGGTAAGAAATATTATTAATCCAACGGCTCAAGAGCTGATAGGTTTTCCGGTTTTAGTATTCCAAAGATGTAAGATTGATGAATCCACAGGAAAGAAAGTTATGTTTAGCTGGTGGATTATCGGAGGGGATAAATTAAAAAAAGATAAAGAGGAATTGTTATTGGATATCTTTGATGAAGGCGACCATCTAAACATCATTATGGAATTAAAAGGTGCCCAGGAAGAGGATATATTATTAGGGGTAGATGAAGATAGACTTACCGTCTCTTGTAAAACTCCCGAATCTAACTACTATGAAGAGGTTTCTCTTCCAGCAAAAGTTGACAGCGAAGGAATTGTGAGAAGATACCATAATAATATATTGGAGGTCAGATTGCAGAAGTTAGGAAGCGAAAAACAGATCCCAGAGGTTAAACGCTGATGGCAGAACCAAAACCAGAGATAAAGTGCCCTATATTTCTAAAAAGGGAATGGACCATTAAAGAATTGACCCGCGATATCAACGAGGCAAAGGCAGTAACTGATAAAGCCGAAAGGGCGAGTCACTTAAAGAAAGAGGTGGAGATGCTTTTGTCTTGTGAAAAATATGATGAGAAAAACGAGGATTGTAAAAATTGCAGAACCATATCTACCCTGCGTAAACAGACAGCAGAACTTTTAATAAAAGCTAAAGGATTAGGAAAATAATGCGAAAATTAATCTATGTTCCAATCATCCACATGAGTGCCGATCTTGGAAGTATTGCTAGGCAGGTGGACAAAAGAGGTATTGCAGGTTTCGGGGAGAAGTTTTGGAAGCAACATAGAGAAACTATCTCTGGCTTCTGGGATTCAATAGCCAGATATTTTGAGAAATTAGAGGTGGCTAACTTTAAGGTGTATCAGGATGGAATGGTTGCAGATGGGGCTATGGGCCAGAAGATACTTGAGGAGGGACTGAAAGGTGGCAGCAAAAATTATGAAATTATATCGAAGCTTATCCAAAGAGGTGCAATTTTAGTAAAAACCGAGGATTTCG
>JBFLXN010000139.1:0-7156 GCA_040755715.1 Candidatus Edwardsiibacteriota bacterium | reverse complement strand
TAATTGTGCCATAATTTAGTACCTCCTTTTTGAGGTCTAAATTATAGCAAATATCTCTCTCTTTGCAAGTCCACTTTTAATCTTTAAATGCCATAAAAACAGTCCACTTTTAATTTTTAATTGACAAAAGGGCGATTTTTCCTTGACTTCTCTCGCATTCTGTAGTATAATAAAAAAAATATGCTGGAAAAATTGATTAATAATCGCTATCAAATTCAAAAAAGACTTGGCCAGGGAGGAACGAGCGAAGTCTATAAAGTCTTTGACCGCCTTGAAAGAAAGGTCTATGCCCTGAAAATTATCCTGGCGAAAAAAACAGAAGAAGAAATTTTTGCCCTGCGCCGTGAATTTCGTCTGATGAGCCAAATGAGGCATCCAAATATTCTAAAAGTGTATGATTTTAGTGAAACCGAATCACTGCAGCCGTTTTTTACTATGGAACATATCCGAGGCAAAACGATTGACAGAATTTTTACTGCCTCAGAGATTGATTATTCTATTCTCTATTCCCTTTTGACCCAGATTCTGCAAGGGCTGGAATTTATTCACTTTAAGGGATTGGTTCACGGAGACATCAAACCACAAAATATCCTAGTTGATTCTAAAATGGTAGTTAAGTTGACGGACTTTGGTATGACTCAAAGAATAGAAATTTTGCCGGAACTAAAGGTAGGTGGCACACTTCATTATATTGCCCCTGAGGTCGCTCGGGGGAATTATTTTGATAAAAGAGCTGACCTCTATTCCTTAGGTATTCTTCTCTATGAGATTCTTACTCAGACCAAGATTTTTGAAGCTAAAAGCCTCATTTCATTAATCAAAGAACATTATACCAGAAAGATTTTTCCACCGAGTGCTCTGGGTAAGAAAATTCCTGAAAGACTTGAACGCATTTTGATGCGCCTTTTGGAAAAGGAGCCAAAAAACCGCTTTAGTTCAGCCGCCGAAGTGCTGAAAGAGATTAGCCAAATCGCCCCAACAAAAATCACCCTAGAAACACCTGAAGAAAGTAAACCCAGCACTTCCTATGAAGTGCTGGGTAAACCCTACATCTTCTCCGCTGATTTTTCAAATCGTGAAACCGAATTGAATCAACTGAAGGAATTGTTTAGAGGAGCAGGACAGAGCCAGGGACAGACTGTTCTGATTATTGGTGAACTCGGCGTAGGCAAAACCCGACTCCTGCAAGAATTCAAATTCTTTGCCCAATTAGAAAGAGCCCGAGTCTTTTCTACCAAGCTTACTGAAGAAACAAAAAATCTCTCTTCTTTTTTTATAGAAATAATCAAAGAGATGAACGAATCCTCGGACCTCACCCTTCCCCTCGGGCGTAGCCTCTTCCCGATTTACGGGACGGGCGAGACCTCTCCCATTGGGAGCGGGGTAAGAGAGAGAGGTGAGGCTAAAGAGACAAAATTCCAGCTCTTTGAAATTATTTACCGGGATTTATTTCAACAAATAACTTTAGAGAAACCACTGGTTATCTTGATTGAAAATCTTCATTTCGCTGATTTGGAAAGTCTTGAATTACTAGAGTATTTAGCCAAAGGAATCAAGAGTCAGCCAGGACTTATTTGTGCTACTTCTCAAAGAAAATTATTGCCTGAATCTACCGAGAGGGATTTCTTAGAAATTTGGCTGAAGCCATTTTCTCCTGAACAGACCAGCCAACTGATGATTTCAATGATGGGCCTCAGCAGTAAGGGCGTATGGCCATACGCCCCTATGCTGGAAATCTTACAAAATTACGCCTTTGAATTAACTAAAGGAAATCCTCTCTTTTTAGAAGAATGGCTTTCTCAACTTATAGACGAAAGAATTTTGTCCATTTTTCAAGGACAATGGAAGTTACAAAAAGAAAGATTGCCAGAAGAAAGATTTACTCCAAAAAGTATTAAAGAACATTTAGAAAGACATTTAACAAAACTTTCATTGGTAAGTCTGGATTTGGCAAAGATTATTAGTCTCTTAAAAGCACCGTTCAGTCTGACTCTCTTAAAAGAAATTACCAACTGGGATGAAGAACAATTATTGAATAACTTTGAGGAACTCCGGGAGAATAAAATCATCCAGCCAAAACCCGAAGGTGATTATGAACTCACTTATGACTGGATTGGTGAATATCTTGAAGAAATTCTGACTGAGGAAGTAAGAAAGACAATTCACCAGAAGATTGCCGAAGGTTTAGAAAGATACGGTGATAAAACTAAAATAGATTTAAGCGAAAGAATTGCCAGTCATTATTTGAACGGTGTTGATAAGAGAAAAGCGACTCCCTATGCCCTCAAAACCGGAGAGAAACTAAAGAAAACTTATAGCAATCAACAAGCCCTTTATTTCTTTGAATCTGCTTTGAATTTAGTGGAGGAGGCAAAGAGAGTAGAAGTCCTGGAACAAATTGGTGAGATTTGTGAAATTATCGGTGATTATCCAAAAGCAATAAATTCCTTCTCTAATATTGCCGAGATTACAGACCTGTCCGCCGTCAGTGTGGCGGATGAGCCAATGCTCAAGGCAAAATTTTATGGTAGGATTGCCAGTATTGAAAGGATAAGAGGAGAGTATGAAAAGGCAAAAGAAATACTACAAAACGCAGAGAAATTACTGGAAGAGAAATCGCAGACTAAAGAGACGATTCGTATTCTCAGCGAATTATGTGAAGTCTATCGGTTAAAGGGAGAATATGAAAAAGCAAAACAATATGGACACCAAGCCCAAAAGATTGCTGAAGAAATCAAAGATGAGTATGAACTTTCCCGAATTTTTTATTTCTTGGCACTTCTCTACTGGAATAAAGGAGAAATCAAAGCCGCCATAGATTATAGTAAAAAAAGTCTTTTGTTAAAAGAAAAAATTGGCGATGAATACGGAAAGGCACTGAATTATGGACTTTTAGGAATTATTTACTGGCAGAAGGGAGAATGGGCGTCTGCAATTAACAACTATCAGCAAGCCCTTTTGATTCAGGAGAAAATTGGCAATGTCTGTCAGATTGCCGCTATTTGCAACAATCTCGGCATCATCTATTATGAGAGATGTAACTGGACAAAAGCGGAAGAGCATTATCAAAAGAGTCTTGAAATTGCCAGAAGGATAAATAATCAGACAGGAGAGGGACACCTTCAAAACAACTTGGGAGATATTTATAGAGTGAGGGGTGAATACGAGAATTCCTCAAGATGCTATGAGCAAGCCCTGAAAATACAAGAAAGAATAAATGAACCATCCGGCATAATGGGAACCAATCTAAGTCTCGGACGACTTTACTTGGAATTGGAGATGAAGGAGAAGTCTTTGCATTTTCTTCAACAGGCCCTAAAAATCGGTAAAGAAATTGGAGAGACCGCTAACACCTCTCTTACCTATTATCTCCTGGGGCGCTTTTATCTTGAGGAAAAGAACTGGTTAGAGGCTTTGAAATATTTAGAGCAAAGCCGTGTTATTTATGAGAAATTAAAAATGAAAAAAGGATTGGCACAAGTTTATTCCACTATGGGTGAAGTCTATCTCGGTCTCGGGGAATTAGAAGAGGCTCGGCAAAAGGTAGAAAAGGGAAAGTTTCTCGCAGATGAACTTGATGACCGTATAGAAATGGGAAAGGTAGAAAGAATCTTGGGAATGGTGTGTAAGAGTGAAGGCGAGAAAGAAAAAGCCAACCAGCATCTTAAAAGAAGTCAGCAGATTTTTGAAGAAATTGGCCTCCCATACGAATTGGAAAAGACAGTTAAGGAGATAGCAGATTCCAGATATGAGCTCCCAGTTTCAACTCCTCAGATGGTCAGAGAGCCAAGGCGTTTCACCTATACCACACCCCTGCCACTCATCTCTGAAGATGCCCGCAGGCTCTCTACGCTTTATGAGATTGGTCAAGTGGTCAATTCCATCCGTCAGCCCGAAGAACTCTTGACTAAGGTGCTTGATTTAGCCTTAGAACTCTTCCAGGCAGAAAGAGGATTTATCTTATTACGGGATGAAAAGGGCGAACTCTCTATAAAGATTGCCAGAAATCTTGAAGGTGAAACACTTGATGACTTGTCCTCTATATCCCACAGTATCGTTTCTGATACTACTAATCGTGGCGAGGTGTTTCTTACCTCTGATGCCCGGCAGGACCCGAGATTTAAAGACCGAAAAAGCGTCATCCATCACCAACTCCTTTCTCTGATGTGCGTTCCTTTGCGCAACAAAGGAAATACCATTGGCGCCATTTATATTGACCACCGCAGGGTTCAGAATGCCTTCGCTGAAAAAGACCTGGAATTCCTGATTGCCTTTGCGGACCAAGCCGCCGTTGCTCTGGAAAATGCGCAACTCTTTTCCGAACTGCAAAAGAGCAAAGAACTATTAGAGGAAGAAAATGTCTATTTAAAGCAAGAAGTTGAGGAAAGATTTCGCTTTGCCGACATTATCGGAAAGAGTCCTGCGATGCAGGAAATTTTTGCGACATTAAAAAAGGTCAGTAAGTTTGACAGTTCCGTTTTGATTGAAGGCGAAACCGGCACCGGCAAGGAATTAATTGCCAAAGCCATTCACTATAATAGTCCTCGCAAGGACAAAAGATTTGTAACGATTGATTGCGGAGCCTTACCTCCAACATTATTAGAATCAGAACTCTTCGGCCATAAAAGGGGTGCCTTTACCGGAGCCATTCAAGATAAGATTGGACTCCTTCAACTTGCTGATGGCGGCACTGCCTTTCTGGATGAAATTGCAGAATTGCCTACTTCACTCCAGTCAAAACTGTTGAGGTTTCTTGAGAGTGGTGAAATAAGAAAAGTCGGCGAGACCGAAATAATAAAGACAAATGTGCGCATCATCGCCGCTACCAATAAAATTCTTGAAGAAGAAGTTAACCAGCAAAGATTTCGCCGCGACCTCTATTACCGCTTGAATGTAGTAGAATTGAAATTACCTACGCTGAGACAAAGAAGAGAAGATATCCCACTCCTCATCAAACACTTCTTTCAGAAATACAAAGAGATTAGCCAAAGCAAAATTGTGGGGTTCACCAGAAAGGCCGTAGAAGCCCTGTTAAACTATTCCTGGCCAGGTAATGTCCGGGAATTGGAAAATGTGGTTGAACGAGCAGTTACCCTCTGCGAGACAAGAAGGGTTGCCTTAAAAGACCTCCCAGGAAAAATTGTCAAGAATGAACCAACAATGTCGGCAGAATCAGTTAGACTTGAGGCGATGGAAAAGGAATGTATTCAAAAAGCATTGAAATATGCTCAAGGGAAAAAAAGAACCGCCGCCAAAATCTTAGGCATCTCAAGACCAAGACTCTTAAGAAAAATCAAAAAATACAAATTGTAAATGTAGGGGAGAGGCGTGCATCGCCCCTACACCCAAGCATGACATATAATCCTGAAAAACATCATCGCCATTCAATAAGATTCAAAGGATACGACTATTCTCAGACAGGGGCATATTTTGTTACAATTTGCACACAGAATAGGAAATGCTTATTTGGTGCAATTGTCAATGGCAAAATAGCGTTGAATGAATTGGGGGGGGTAATTGAAAAAATATGGAAGGAAATACCATTATATTATTCGGGTATAGACATTGATGAATTTGTTGTTATGCCGAATCATATTCATGGCATTATTTTAATTGTAGGGGCAGACCCCTGTGTCTGCCCCATAAAATCCAACGATATAGGGCGAACACAGGGGTTCGCCCCTACGGAAAAATTATCGTTATCGAATGTGGTGCAACGGTTCAAATCATTGACAACAAAGAAATATATTGATGGTATCAAACAAAACAATTGGCAAACCTTTAATAAACGGTTATGGCAACGGAATTATTACGAACACATCATTAGAAATGAAGACGAATTAAACCGCATCCGTAAATATATTCAAATAAACCTATTAAAATGGCAATTTGATAGGGAGAATCCGGATAGAATTAAGGATAGATTTTATCAGGAAGAATGGGAATGAATTGAAGGTAAATACCCAGATTTTACAATGTAGGGGCGACCCAGTGGGCCGCCCACAGTAACATTTCGTTACTTAAAGTAACATAATGTTATATAGTTTAGAATTCCCCTGGTAGGGGCGTTTCATAAAATGCTTATACTAATATTCTGTAAAATGGTCACTTATAGTGACCTTTTTTATTTATGGAGTTGTTGGCATAGTAATTGCTTAAAATAATAAGTAAAAGTCAAAATCACAGACCCCTCCCACATCCTCCCCCACTGGGGGAGGGAAGGGGAGAGGTTAGAAAGGAGGAATTAAGAATGAAGCGGTTAATACTTCTCGGGCTATTTGTGGTTGGACTATTTTTAGGTCTGACTTCTACTATATATGCAGCTACAGACCCACAGCCTTGGCCACCTCCTCCATCACCTTCTATTTCTGGAGGTGGCTGAGACAAGTAGTGGGTATAGAGGCGGGTCTGGGCTTGGAAAGACAGTGGTTCGGTTCACCACGTTAGAATCCCGATGAAATCTGGACTAACGGGGTTCATCAAAAAGGCAAGGCTTGCCTCTATTTCCCGTTGGGCAAAATATCTCACTGTTCTCTGCTCCAATCAAGAGCATCACTGCTACCATCACACCAAATAAGGTTAAAGCAAGTGATGGGATAGAGGCGACCTGCCGCCCCCTTTTTTTCAAAAGGCAGGGTTCGCCCTGTTAGAGATTAGGAAAACTACCTGGAAAAAATTTCCAATTTCTAACGGGGTTCGCCTCTATCCCCGGGGAAGCAAAATATGTCTTTCCAGATTTTCAGAGCGTGGTCAGCAAGTAGCGAGAATTGGGGTAAGTTTACTGGGTTTACACAGTTTATTGAGTTTGTCCCGATTTCATCGGGACGAACTCAATAAACCCAACAAACTCAATTAACTGAATACCCTCTACTTGCTACTCGCTACTTGCCGAGCGTAAGCGAGGCTTATCTTGGCGCCTAGGAAAATCAATAATTACCACGAAAACACGAAATTTGGAAACTAGGTAATTAAAAAGATCCTTTTTCGTGATTTCGTGTCTTCGTGGACACACTATGTCAAGCTCTTTTTAAGGGGCTTCACCGATTTCGGTGCAAATTTTAAAGGAAGACGCTGAAATATCAATATGTTTGTTAGCTTTTCCGATTTCGGTGCAAACTATCACCTAAATATTTGGAAATTTGAAATAACTTCAGAT
>JBFLXN010000138.1:0-7163 GCA_040755715.1 Candidatus Edwardsiibacteriota bacterium | reverse complement strand
TAATGAGAGAGTGATAAATGTTTTACATTATTACTCCTAAACCTTGGCATGAAGAGAGTCTGAACCAAGCCTGTAGAAGTCTGTTGTACTGCATAAAGTGTAAAATATTTTCTGCTCTCCTTAGTAACTCGCCCCTAACTGTTCATACAGCTCCCTATAAATTCCGCCTTTCTCATAGAGCTCTTGGTGAGTTCCTTGCTCCACAATCCTGCCTTCATCCAGCACTACGATTTTATCAGCCTGCTGGACTGTAGAAAGTCGGTGGGCGATGACCAAAGTAGTTCTGTCCTTAAGAAGCTCTTCTCTCAGCGCTTCTTGAATCAGTCTTTCTGATTCTGTATCTACCTGTGAGGTGGCTTCATCCAATATCAATATCCTAGGATTCTTTAGGATAGCTCGGGCAATGGCTATTCTTTGTCTCTGCCCGCCAGATAAGGTGCAACCCCTCTCACCAATTTTAGTCTCATAACCTTCTGTAAGATCTTCTATGAAATCATGTGCATGCGCCAATTTTGCCGCGGTGATTATCTCGTCATCGCTGGCATTTGGACTTCCAAATCGGATGTTCTCTTTAATCGTGTCTGAAAATAAAAATATCTCCTGCGATACCAATCCAATTTGTTTTCTTAAAGATTTGGCTTTGACCCAAGCAAGATTCTGTCCATCAATCAGAATCCAACCTGACTCTGGTTGATAAAACTTGAGCAATAAGGAGACCAGAGTAGTTTTACCTACCCCGGAGCGGCCCACCAGAGCCACAGTTTTACCAGGTTCAATTTCAAAAGAAATGTCTTTTAGCACAGTGTTTGTCCCATCGTATGAGAAAGATACCCGGTCAAACATCACCCGGCCTTGGCTTATTTTGATATCTTTCCCATCGTCCTTTTCCGTCTCAACCTCCAGTATTTCAAAAATTCTCTCCACGGCCGCCAGCGAACGCTGAACGCCTAAATTTAAATCATACAAAGTCCGCACCGGACCAAATAGATAGGCAATAAAGGAATTGAAAGCCAACAATCCACCTACTGTAAGATTACCGCGCATAATTTCCCCGCAACCATACCAGATTAGAACCAACGGACCAATAGATGAAATCAGCACTGAACTGATGGAAGCAACGGTAGCCGTGATGTCCAATTTTATTTCAGTTCTTATAGCCTCTTTAACCCCTGACAAAAGTCTTAAAGTTGCCCTGCCTTCGCCAGTGAAGGCTTTAATCACCGAAACTCCGGAGAGAAGTTCTTGCAAGTCTTTTTGCACCAAGGCAAATTTTTCTCTGGTTTCCCGACTCAGATTTCTCACCCTTTTGTTAAACACAACTAAAGATAAAAGATATAATGGTAAAACCAAAAAGCAGATTAAGGCTAATTTAGGATGAATATACACTGTGCAGATAATACCGGCGATGAAAGTGAGAATATTTTGGCCTGCAGAGACCAATGTTTCGGCCAATAGACCTTGAACTGCGTTGACATCGTCGGAAAGCCTGGACATTAAATAGCCAGTCTGTTTTTGGTGGAAAAAACAAATAGATGCTTTCTGGATATGTTCAAAAAGTTTCAGGCGAATATCAAATAAGACTCGGCCTCTAAAGGTTGTCAAGAGAAAGCTCTGCAGAAAACTTGAGCCTGCTCGTACCAAAAGGACACCAACCAAAACCAGACCAATAAGATTGAGCAACCTAAAAGATTTTAGAATAATAACTTTATCAATCAGGTATCTGGTCAAAAACGGCATTGGCAGTTGCAGGCTTACGGAAAGTAACATAAATACAAACGCCAACAGTCCTTTTTTCCAATAAGGCTTGAGGAATAAAAGAAAACGGAGAAGATTCTTAAAAGAAGTAGTGGGCATAATTTGTCTCCACTGAATTCTCAGAGAGCCCAAAATTTTATTATTCCACAATTTTAGAATAATGGAATGATGGAATGGTCACAAATAAAAAATCTCACAATTTAGTCAAATGAGATTTTATCATAAGAAGACGGTGTCTGTCAAATAAAAAAGGCGAGAAGTAAAAACTCCCCGCCACCCTTACAACTTATAACTTATAACTCATAACTCATAACTTCCTCATCACCACCAGAACAACCTGCTGACCTTTAGGGTTATCACCTGCTCTTTAGTTTTAGGATGTGCTGTTGAATTATCTATCCCTTCATTGAACGCCAGATATATCCAGCTCTTAGGAGCAAAGTTGTAGGAAAACAAGAGATTTACTTTATGATAATGTGTTTCCCAGTTGGGGGTGTAATAGAGCTTGAAGTGCAGGTCTCTGGTCAAAGACCAGTTGTACCAGAACTCGTGAATCCAGGAAGATTTCTCAAAGGATTTATCTGGTTTCCATTCTAAGGTGTTATTACCCTGCCAGGCAAGCTGCATATTGGAACGCAGATTGTAGGAGGCATATAGGTCTATACTTCCATGAGGAGCAAAAAAACCCCGTCGGTAATTGTAAGACCAGCTGTCATACTGGATCCCAGGATTAATGAAAAGGCGCCCTTCGCTATTGGGCCAAAACCACAAACTAAAATGCCAATAATCATACCATCGCTCCTTTTCATACGCCCGGCCATAATGGACATTAGTTGAAAAGCCCCACTTTTGAAAATTAGGGCTGAGACTTATTGCGCCGACTTTGGTGTAACCGGCGTCTCCGACCAACTTAGAGAAAATTCCTTCACCACCTATATAAAAGTTTTGAAAGACGCCTTTTTGGTACCAGATCGGACCAGCAGAAACCTGATGGCTTTCCCCATTGTAAGTTACATATCCTATCTCCGAAGCAGCAAAATTCGGTTCGTATTTCTCTGAACTACATTTTATGATTAAATAACGGCTGTTCCAGTCAAAAGCTGACTTATAAGCAAAACCTTTTTTAACCTCCTTATCACTGCTAACAGCTATCTGGTTCTGCCACTCCATTTCCGCCGTTCGCCAAGTTCCATCAATAGCATATAGCCTATTATATTCTCTATCGTTCTCTTTAGCTCCGTAAAATAAGCCCAATAAGGAATTTTTTCCAATACATCTTTTTAACCGAATTACAGGATATACACTCTGTGGTTCTGTTTTCTGATTGCCATCCCAATCAGTGTAGTCAACTTTTTCGCAAACTGCACTCAATATCGAAATATCGTATTGGCCAAAACTGCTCTGGAATTTTCCTGCACTAAGGATTGGTACCTCCTGGCCATCAGGCAGTTTCTTGCCGATGCGTCTGGAGTAAAAGAGCTGTATCGGTGTTTTAAACTTATCTGCTCCCTCAATAAAAAATGGACGTTTTTCCTGAAAATAGAGCTCAAATCGCCCAAGATTAATCCTATCTGGGTCAGACTCTATCTGGGCAAAATCGGGATTGGCGGTAAAATCTAACCGAGTAGCCGGAGTTGGAGACCAAGAAAAGTTCAGACCACCATTAGCTGAATATTTTCTATCAGCAATCCGGTCATATTTGACCAAACCAACAGGATAAAGCTCCAAATTCAAGCCTGGTCGGCCAGGCATAATCCCTTCCAATTTTGCCAACCTTGAGATTCGTAAGCTTTGCTGAACTTTTACTGCTGGCCAGAAGTCACTTTCATTTTTCCTAGAAATATAACGGGCAAAACCAATTTTCCATTGGACATTTGGCAAAAAACGCATTGTCTTGAATGGAATTTTAAGTTCTGCAGACCAACCAGTGGAATCTCGGTGAACAGCACTAAACCAAACGCCGTTCCAGGAAAGGTCATTTTGTCTACCATCAGCGATTATATAAGCATCAGTTTGAACCCCAGCAGCATTTACTCTGAAAAGATAACCAGTCTCATTATTCCCAGTACCAGATAGAAAGACTGTGACTCTATCTCCCCTTGATTTGTCCTGAGTAGCCAGCCAAGCTTGGATCTTAGATAACTCAAAATGCCGACATTGGAAACTGACATAGAGATTTTCCACGTCGGTTAACACTCTGACCGCTGTTGCCTCTGTGGCAACAGCGTCTTGCCAGGGTTCAGCTTGAACAAAATTGAATACTGAATCAGCTTGTTGCCAGTATGGTTCATTGAGAAAACCATCAATAGAAATTATCGAACTATCTACCCGAATAGCAGTAATTGCCCAATTATTTCCTAAACATTTCTCAAACACAGCAAAAAGAAATATTAAAACTAGCAGATTAGAAATGTTCATTTTACGCATTGCATCTGAAAAATACTAAATCTCCATTTCTTTTGAGAGAAATATTTTGCAATTATTTGTAGACTCGCATTTTTTCTTTCCACGATTCAATCTTTTTATAAATTCCGTCTTTTCTAGTGAAAAAAACCGAATTCC
Organism: Candidatus Edwardsiibacteriota bacterium; assembly: GCA_040755715.1. Taxonomy (GTDB): domain Bacteria; phylum Edwardsbacteria; class AC1; order JBFLXN01; family JBFLXN01; genus JBFLXN01. Next base: position 2,846 of record JBFLXN010000138.1, on the reverse strand, counting down.
ACCATTTCTCTCCTCGTTAGGCAATAATCCAAACAATAACTAAACTTTGGCAAAAATTGGTTTTAGTCGATCGTTAGGCAAAAGTAAATCTAAGTTGAGCCGAAGGCCTAAAGCATATTTCGAGCACCTCGTCTACTGATTTTCGTTGACTGGTTGCCTTGATAATGAACATAATGAAAGACCGTAATATCTCAACTGCAACTAAGTGACACTTTCCGCCAATGGTTTTAATATTGGCTTGCAACCATTTATACAGACCCCGATTCAGGGAACTCAGTTGTAGAAGAGTATAAGCCAAGAACACTAAGCAAAAATGGCGTTTGATGCCATTCCCAATTCTTAACTCGCAGTCTTCCAGCCCTAAGTTTTGCTTGGCGTCGCGATAAAAGGTTTCGATAGCCCAACGGCAGCAATAGATATTAAGGATTTTTTCTGGTGGCCAGTCCTTACCACTGGTGACAAAAAACTTGACTTCATCGGAAAGATCAGCCTCTTTTTGGGTAGCCACAATTCGCACCCGTCCTTGATGGCACATGCTGACAGTCTTGTAGTATATCCAATATTTCGAGCCGTCTTTTAAGGTAATCAGCCGAAACGCCGAGGCCGGAATGCTTTTTATGAATTCATCTAATCGGACTCTCTTGCCGTTAAAAATGATACATCGATTTGATTTGCAGGCAGCCACCCAGTGTTTGTTGTATTTCTCAATGTGTGAAGTGTTTTCCTTATTAAAGTACCAGCTGTCAATAATCACTGTGGAAAAAGGCAAGCCGGTCTTGACGGCTTGGTCGATAAGCTCTCTAGCTATTTGATGCTTGGTGAACCCACTATCCTTATCATATTGTTCAAAATGCAGCGGTAGATGAAACTTGGAGCAGTAATAATGAGTAGTAACTAATTGATGCCCTAACACGACTTTTCCCAGGCTGTGGTCATAATGCCAGCCAACTCCGTCTATGTGTTGGCCGGTCTTATGAGCTAAACTGTCGTCAAGAATCAAATAGCCATCTTTAATGTGTTGTTCTGATATATGTTCTTTTATTAGCTTCAACCGCTGAACATCTATCTCTTCAACAGACCAGTTAGCTTCGGTTAGAAAATGGTTCTTGGCGCTTTGGTCTTTATGTCCAATAAAGGCATCGTTTATTCCGCTGACTGTCTTGTTCGGACATATCATCAAGCCAGTCAGATATTCTGCTAAATGGCTTAATTGTGGTTTGTTGAGAAAGGGTTCAAATCTCGGCAAAAAATCCTCAATTACTTTGGGATAACCACTTAGGGGAAGGGTATTCATAATTTTTTCCTCCTCGAGCTAATAGTCTATCCCTTCCAAATGCTTTTGTAAAGTATATTCTTATCAAATTTGCCAAAGTTTAGCAGTAATTTTTAATGATATTATTCACTTCCTTCTGGAAGTAGAATTTATTATTACTAAAATCTTGAATAATTCTTTCAAACAATGCTAATTTTTGACTTAAGTCTTCTCGGAGGTTTGTCCAGAACAGAACCTACCATTCCTACTTTTCTTCTGGGTTCACATGTAGGCGACGTTATTTTCCTCACTCCGTTAGAAGCAGAATTATCTCTTTGTTAACTGTTCTAGCAATTTGCTCTTCTACGAAGTTTTTCCTCTAAATATTTTTTCGAAACCAATCTTATGATAACCTAAAGCATCTTTTGTAACGCTCTTTGATCTCATTACCGCCCTGCAAATTGATTTGGCAACAACCCATTCAGCTAGCATGCCTACTCTGTTTATATTTCCTGAAACTTCACCTGTTGCAATTGCAATAAAAATGTCACCATCGTGAGTGGTATGGGCTGGCCGAATAACGTGGCTAACTCCATTATGAGCCATATCCGCTAATTTATTCACCTCTTGTTTGTTGAACCTACAGTTGGTAGCAACTACACCAAGGGTTGTATTCTTCACTAACTTATTTGAAGAAGCAATTCTATTTTTGAAAAAATCTTGAAAAGAAAGTACATCTCCTTTTTTAGAAGAAAAGGCACCAGCAATTGCCCGACCGGTTCTAAAGTGGTAAATATTACCAACAGAGTTTACAACTACCAACACTCCTACTTTTACTCCATTTTTCGAGGTGATACATATGCTTCCTTGACCTCCTTTCCTAGCATATTCAGGCCCAAAAAGTTTCCCTATCGTCGCACCCGTGCCAGCACCAACACTTCCTTCCTTTACTTTATTAGAATTGGCACTTAGACAAGCCGTGTATCCGTCCTCGCGTTTTGGCGTGGCAAGCGGATCTCCTATTTCAAGGTCATATAATGCTGCCGCACAAACAATGGGTATTCTCCGCAATCCCACATCATAACCTATGTTTCTTTCTTCCAGATACCTTATAACACCCCCAGCCGCATCTAGACCAAATACACTTCCACCTGTAAATACAACTGCATGTACCTTTTCTACAAAACTTAAAGGTTTTAGCACTTCTAGTTCCCGTGAAGCTGTGCCCCCTCCTCGAACGCTAACTCCTCCGGTTGCACCGTTTTTACATAAGATAACAGTGCATCCTGTTAATCCAGAAAAGTCAGAATAATATCCTACCTCTATACCTTTTATAGCGGTAATCGTATTATTTTGTATTTTTATTGTCTCCTTTTACTAATAACCTACTATCGCATGACTACGATATTAATCACTTACGATTTTCCCTATTCTTTCATCATTTAATTGGATTTTTAGAAGACCATCTCGTTTTAGCCCCTGTTAGGACTGGACTAAAGAAAAGTTGTGGTATAATTAATGGAAAGGAGGTCCAGTCATGTATCAAAGTAAATGCTCACCAGAGAAGAAATTTGAGTTAGTGCTCCGGGCACTG
>JBFLXN010000137.1:0-7280 GCA_040755715.1 Candidatus Edwardsiibacteriota bacterium | reverse complement strand
GAATTTATCGTTCTCGCAAAGGAAAAAGAAAATAAGAATAGAAAATGTCAAAGAGCAAAAACTTTGGCTTCCCTTATCAGGAACCAGTTATATTGAAGTCTTGATTCTTCACCAGTAACTATATATCTCTTTTTAAACTCATTCCATTTCCTTGACAAACCGTGTCGTTTTATTATTTTTCCAAGATATTCTTCATTAAAGTTGCTTTCCTCATAGAGATTTACAATCTTTCTTAAATCTTGTGCCCTTCCAGTCTGAAGGGCAATTGTCATTAAATATTCGGGTCTAAAAACACGAGTGGGAATACCATAAACAGCAACTTCCACCGCGTTATCAAGTGCTTCCTCAGTTAAGGGATTATATACGCCAATAAAATCAACCATTAATGTCCCAATCAGGGTGTTGAAAAAAGACTTGAAACCGCAGAGAACGCTGAGAACGCAGAGATTATGGAATTTCCAATCCCCTTTTAATTTAAGCACTTATACTCCCTATCCATGTTTTCTTCTCTGCGGTCTCTGCGCCCTCTGCGGTTAAATCAACAGCCTGAATCTTTACATATTGGGCAGTAAATAGATATCCCTCCTTTAGCCAGATAGTTCATAAAAGGCATCAATAAAAGCCCTCCACTTGAAATAGGAAGGCGTAAAAATAAAACTAATTTTGCATTTTGCAATTTGCATTTTGCAATTCTTAGGGTGTCACTACCACATTCCACGGCTCCGCACCTACGGGAATTGTCGCTACTACCGCATAATTCCCAGTCTCAATCACCGAAAGTGTATTATCCTGTGAATTTGCTACCAAAATATGTTTCCCATCCTTGGTCAAAGTTAATCCTCTTGGACCACTTCCAACACCGATTGATTTTACCCAAACATAAGGGGAAGTTATGTTCCGAATTTCTAAGGTTCCATTATCAAAGCAGGTAAAATAAACGTAAGAGGATGAACTAATGATGTCAAAAGAAGTAGCTCCATTGACATTAAAAAATGTGGAAACCCCTGAATAATTGTTAGTATCAATCACTGCAATAGTATTGTTGGTCCCTTCAGTAACAAAGACATAACGGCTATCCAGACTCACCGCTACATCTTCAGGTGTGCCGGCTAGACCTGGAACGCTGGTAGACCAAGTATTATCAGCAGTGCGAATCACATCTAGCTTTCTGGCATTTTGGCAGACGACATACAGATTCTTACCGTCAGAACTGACAACCAAACCCCTTGGTCCAGCATCTACACTAACTGTAGTAATAACCGAGTGCGTGCTCAGATTGAGCACGGAAATGTCATCTGAAAGATTATTGCTCACATAACCGTAATTGCCATCAGAAGAAATAGCCATATCATAAGGATTATTCCCCACACTCACCGAATCAGTGATAAGATTATTGGCAGTAGAGATTACATAAACTTTTCCTGAAGTTTCGCCACCAGTAACAAATAAATAACTACCGTCAAGGGTAATGGCAATTCCTTTCGGACTGGAAAAGCCAGAAATTGTATCAACCAAACTTTTGCTCGTCAAATCAATTAGATAAACCGCCTCAGCTTGTCGGCAGGTCACATAGGCACCACTCCCAGTGGTGAAATTCCAGACATAATTCTGTTTTAAATGATTTCCAGCTAAGTCCATCGCTGAGGTAGAAATAGTTACACTATATAGTGTAGAAAAACGCAGGAGAGATGAGGGAGTAAAAACCACTAGGCTATCACTACTCCAACTAAATGTCCCGCTGACAGTGGGATTCAAAGAAAAACTATTTTCTACAGAGCTTCTGTTCATTTTTTCGCTGAAGCGCACTGAGATTTTTTGCTTCACGGAAATATTGCTTGCCCCAACCCCTGGGTCAGTATTGACCACTTGAGGAGGAATGGTATCTCTCTCCGTAGTAAAATTTGTGGAAAAAGTTGCCCCCAGAGAATTCCAAGCTCTATCTTTAGCAGTGGTATCTAGAAAAATGTAATAGATAGTATAATTCTCTAAATCATTAGCAGGGACAAAACTCAGCACCGTATCTCCTGTCCATTGGAAATTTCCCAAAACCTTGCCGCCAGACCAATTAAGAGAAAAAGCCCCCTGAGTTAAAGGCGGAAACATTAATTTGCTAAAATGAAGCGTAATTTTCGGTCTGATACTGATGTTGGTGTCTCCATCGGCAGGAGCTACCGAAAGCACTGTCGGTCGGACAGTGTCAATAATGGATGAAGTAAAAAAACTAAAATTTTTTTCCGGAGAAAGTGAATTGCCGGCAAGGTCTTTGGCTGTGTTTGTTACTTTGACTTTGATAAGTGAATCAACAGGAAAAGAAGTGCTGGGAACAAAGGTCATCATTTCACTATGCCAGTAGAATTCACCACTCCATTTAAGACCATTTATTACTAAACTTGACTCTGCCAAAGTCTTATTCATTACCTCGCTAAAAGAGACACTGATGGTAGTATTCCTTGGAAGTGCGGTAGCACCATCAGTGGGAAATGTTGAAATCACGGTAGGTGGGGTTTTGTCTTCGCCTGGAGGTGGAGCTACCGGATTTCCTTTCCTTCCGCAACTGACAAGAACGATAAACAAAATCAAACAATGAGACAATAAGAATTTTGGAGTCATTTCATTTTCTCATAGAGCAATAAAAATAGGCCAGCCCTTTCGGTCTAGTAAATTCTAAGTTGCCTGTAGTTGGATCTAATTTTAGACCTATGGACTCAAGCGTTTCCACACCGATAACAGTCTTGGCTCCTTCAAAGGTGATACCGATACAGGGAGCTTCTGCGTCTTTAATCCTTATACTTATTCCATATGCTTTGGCTTTAACTTTTTTACCATTCCCTAATTCTACTTCACTTTCGCCCGGAATCTTAGGAGCGCCAATTTTTCTTAGCAGGCTTTCTGGCAAAACTGTATAAGTAGCACCTGTATCAATCAGTATTTTTTTCAACTTTACTTCAGCTTTGTTCCCTCTTACCATAATATCAGTATGTAAATGTCTCATGATTGTAATCTCCTTTCTTTGTTTTCTCCTTAATGTCTCTTTTTTCTTATTTTTCTCTTTTTGTTCGTTTACGCCTTAATATTTCAAGTTCTTTTATTAAAGGTTGCCAGTATTTTCTATCTTTTGTTCTTTCTAATTCTTCTTCATAGCGTAGTAGTTTTTCTAATCTATTGATGTCCTTTTTTAGAGCTGTTTTTAAAAGGGGCCTCTTTGCGGTGCATTCCTTTGCTAAATCTTGATTTTCATTAGCCAATTCCGTCAATTTATTACTATCTCTACATTCGCATAACCACCATTTTACTTTTTCCTTGGAGGGATTTCGGGTCAAAGCCATGTCGTTCTGAACCAGACGACTAAGCATTAACCAATCCTTATCTCTCTGTGTCTTTTTGCTTTGGGCAAGATCTTCCAATCCAATAACCTCAATATGTTTTTTGTTTGCAAATCTAATTGTAACTCTTCTTTCCCATAATTTTTCAAAATCTTCACAACCTCTGAGTTTTGAAATAATATCAATCCTAAGGTTTTCTAAAGATTTGGCATAACATCTAAAGTGGCAAGCATGTCCTTTCTCAAGAAACTCTTTCTCCAGCGGGGGTAAATAGATATTTCTCGCTTTGAGTGTGTTCAATGCTTTCTTGAGTTTAGCAAGATTCTCTAAATCACAAAAAATGAGAAAATCAGAGTCTCTGCTGAATTCTGCGGCGCCGTAGATAATGCACGCCTGACCGCCTATTAAAAGGCTTTTTACTTTGAATTTCTGGAAAGTAAAAAGGACTTTGAGGATTGGGCTCAGGGTCAAGACTACCTCCAAGGGATAAATATAGTTTCCAAAGTTTACCCGATTCTATTATCCTTCGTGCCGGTGTTAGGTTCAACCATTCTTGTTCTTCATCAATATATCTCTTCATGATTTTAGCACTTCCCAGAACTCCGTAATCTTCCCCCTTTTTATTACCATTATCACTTGTCCTTTAAGTTCTCTCCCGATAAATGCTGAATTTTTTGACTTTGAGGCGAACTGCTTTGCCTGGACAATCCATTCTCTATTTAAATCAACAATGGTCAAATCAGCCGGCGCTCCCACTTTGATTTCTCCTACAGAAAGTTTCAGAATTTTAGCTGGATTAAACGAAAGTTTTGCCACCACTTCAGAGAGGGTCAAAATATTTGCCTTGACTAACTCGGTTAAGGCTAAACTGAATGCAGTTTCCAAACCAATAATTCCTGGCGGTGCCTGGTCAAATTCTACTTCTTTTTCTACACTGGTATGAGGAGCATGGTCAGTAGCAATGACATCAATTGTCCCGTCCTTCAATCCCTCTATAATAGCGAGAACATCCTCCTTACTTCGCAAAGGCGGATTCACCTTGAAATTTGTCTCAAATGAACGGACTGACTCATCCGTAAGAGTGAAATAGTGTGGTGCTGTCTCACAGGTTACTTTTATTCCCTTTTTCTTTGCTTGACGAACTATTTCTACAGAACCAGCCGTGGAAAGATGAGCTAAATGAAGTCTACTATTAGTTAATTCTGCCAAGAAACAATCTCTGGCCACCATTATTTCTTCAGCCGTATGGGGAATACCTCGCAATCCCAAACTGGTAGAAACAAAACCTTCATTCATTACTCCTTCAGCAGAGAGGTCTAAATCTTCACAGTGAGAAATTACTGGTATGTCAAACATCCTGCTGTATTCTAAAGCCCGGCGCATCAGAGCAGAGTTACGCACCGGCAAACCATCATCTGAAATTGCCACTGCCCCTGCAGACAGCAACTCACCAATCTCAGTAAGTTCCTCACCCTTTCTTCCTTTGCTAATAGCGGCAATGGGGAAGACATCTATCAATCCACAAGCACTCGCTCTTTCCAAAATAAATTTCACTTTACTCTGGTCATCTATTGGTGGTTCAGTATTTGGCATACAGCATACTGTGGTAAACCCTCCTCTAACTGCTGCCTTTGAACCAGTAGCAATGGTTTCTTCGTCTTCTCTTCCCGGCTCACGCAGATGGGTATGCATATCAATCAATCCTGGGATGACTACTTTACCAGAAATATCAATTACTTCAGAATTCTTTGAATTTTCTAAAGCTCCAATTTCTTTAATCTTTCCATCTTCAATCAAGATGTTAGCAACTTCGTCTCTGCCACTAACTGGGTCAATCACCCTTCCATTTTTCAAAAGAATCTGACCTTTACCCGGCATCTATTTCTCCATCTTGTTTTTCAAATTCAAACATCAAACTAACAAGGCAAAACTTAAAATCACCAATAACCAAGTCCCAAACACCAAATAATCCCCAATAAAAACAAATTAACACCGTTTGGTTATTGATATTTGGTAATTAGAATTTATTTGGAATCTGGTCATTGGTTATTTATTTTTACAATTTGGTATGTCATTTTGCATTTTGATTTATTGAGTGGCCTCTCCTCCACTCAATAGATAAAGCACAGCCATCCGCACCGCTACTCCATTAGTTACCTGGTCTAAAATGACTGAATATGGTCCGTCAGCAACTTCTGGGTCAAGTTCCACACCTCTATTGATTGGACCCGGATGCATTATGACCACTTCTCTTTTGGCTTTTTTTAACCGTTCTAAATTTATTCCGTAAAGTTTTGTATATTCTCTAATTGAAGGAAAAAGTCCCTTTGTCTGTCGTTCTAACTGCAAACGCAACACATTGATCACATCCTGTTCTTCTACCGCTTCATCTAAATTGTAGAAAACCTTTACTCCCAATTTCTCTACTTCTAAGGGTATTAGTGTAGGAGGGGAACAAACAGAGACTTCTACTTTAAACTTCTTAAGCCCCCAGATATTAGACCGAGCAACCCTGGAGTGAGCGATATCTCCCACAATCAGGACTCTCAACCTTTCAATTCTACCAAATTTCTCTTTAATCGTCATCAAATCAAGGAGACCTTGGGTTGGATGTTCGTGGCTTCCGTCTCCCGCATTGATGACTCCGGCTTTTAATCTTTTAGCTAAAAAGTGTGGGGCCCCGGCTGAAGAATGCCGTATTACAATTAAATCAATTTTCATCGCTTCTAAATTTTTAGCGGTATCCAAAAGTGTTTCACCTTTGACCACGCTTGAAGTCTTTGCCGAAATATTCACCGTATCGGCGGAAAGTCGTTTAGCCGCTAAATCAAAAGAGGCAGAGGTGCGAGTGCTCGGTTCAAAAAAGAGATTGACAATGGTTTTTCCTCTTAAGATTGGCACTTTCTTAACAGCCCGCTCAGAAATTTCCTTGAAAGATTCAGCCGTAGTGAGAATCAGTTCTATTTCTTCGGTCTTCAATTCTTCTAAGCCTAAAAGGTCCTTTCTAAAAAGACGCATCATTAACCTCGTTTGTAGAGACACGCCATGGCGTGTCTCTACAAATTTAATTTTTGATTTTTGATATTTGAATTTTCAATCGTTATCCTATCCTCGCCGTCTTCTTCTTTGATTTTAACTACGACACTCTCCTTTTTGGAGGTCTGTAGACTTTTGCCGACATAATCAGCCCGGATAGGCAATTCCCGATGCCCTCGGTCAATCAGCACTGCCAATTCAATCTTTCGTGGCCGTCCAAAATCAATAATTTCATCAATAGCGGCTCTTACCGTCCGACCGGTATAAAGAACATCATCAACCAGAATGACAGTTTTGTCAGTAACATCAAAAGGAATCTCTGTCTTGTGCACTACTGGTTGATGAGCCACTGAAGACAAATCATCCCGATGGAAGGTAATATCCACTGCCCCGAGGGGAACTTTTATTCCCTCGGTTTCCTGAATGAACTTAGCAATTCTTTTCGCTAAGAAATCACCCCTTCTCTTAATGCCCACCAGAACTAGGTCTTGCGTCCCCTTGTTTCGCTCAAGGATTTCATGAGTCATCCTTGTCAGGCTTCGTTGAATTGCCTTTTCTTCCATAATTAGAGCTTTCTTCCCCTCAGCCATTATTGCTCTCCCATTATGCTATAGTTATTCTATCATAAACAACATTTTACTGTCAAGGAAAAAAGACTACCACGGAAGCACGAAATTTAGGAAGCACAGAATTTAAAAAATTATTAAAATCTCTTCCGTGTCTCCGCCCTTCCGTGTTTCCGTGGTATAATTTCCTATACGATCAAGAAAAAAACCTTACCACGCCCCGAAAAATCTGTTAGTAGTTTTTTAAAAGTGCACACTTTACGAATTAAAAGTGCACACTTTGAAAATTAAAAGTGGACTATGTTTAGATCGGTATTTTTAATCCTTTGGACATCAATAAGTTTGTTATTGCACC
>JBFLXN010000136.1:0-7374 GCA_040755715.1 Candidatus Edwardsiibacteriota bacterium | reverse complement strand
ACCTTTTGTGTAAATGTTTTGCCATAACCCAACCCTCCTTTTTTGGGTTAGATTATAGCATTTTGGGTGTGCACTTTTAAATCATAAATCCGTTAAAAAGTGTGCACTTTTAATTCGTAAATGACACCAGCCAAAATAACCCCTGCCGGGTATCGGGTTCATATAGCCGGGAACAGAATAACCTGCGCAGTAACCCGCTGCTCTTCCTGTCATCGGCCCTAAGCCTGCAGGACCGGTTCCATCTCCACCTGGCATCTTAATCACCTCCTTCCCTTTGCTTATTTTATTTTTAATGTCTTTGGAATCCAATTTAATTACGCAATATCCCATACCCCGACCCGTCATCGGCCCTAATCCATAAGGTCCTGTCCCATCAAAACCTGGCATCTTAAACACCTCCTTTCGCACTGCTATTGATAATCATTTTCATTTACAGCGAAAAAATATAAATGCTGTTCTTTACTCTGGCATTTATTGCACAATCCATAAAACTGAATTAAGTGATTGGTGATCTTGAAATTAAACTTTTGGGAAAGTCCTTTTTCAGTCTGTGAAAGCAACTCTTTTTCTTCATCGATAAAATCCGTATAATCTACTACCCTACTGCAACTTATGCATACCAAATGATGATGGTGCCTTGTGCCTTTAGGCCCTTCGGCCAGTTCATATCTTGCCCTTCCATCGCCAAAATCAAATTTGAAAACAATTCCTATCTGCACCAACACTTCTAACGTGCGATAAACAGTGGTAAGCCTAATAGCAGGGTAGACCTTATGAACTGCCAGATATATATCTTCGGCGCTTAGGTGCTTTGCTTAGATGTCTTGCCTAAAACATCTAAAATTGCCTGCCGAGGAGTAGTAATCTTATATCCACAGCCTCTAAACCTACCCGCCCACCAAGGCGATCCCATTCCCAATCCTCTTGGCATAGTTTCCCTCTTTCTAATTGGTAATGATTTCCGTTAGCAATTATACACAATTAGTTATTTTTTGTCAAGAAAATTCCTCGCCCTGCTCGGAATAACCTCTCTCGGAATTTTCTTGATTGCCTGCGATATAATTTCCTATGCTATCAAGAAAATTCGATGTGAAGTTTACCTAAAAAATTGGGGGGAACTACACAATTCGATAATTTGATAATTAGAAATCAACTTGTCCTCTTATTCCTCCTACAACTATCGTTTTGTCTCCATTAGTTGCGTCGCCACCATAAGGATCCCAGATTACCTGAAGGTCAGGGCTTAGGGTTAGATGGTCATTAACTTTGAAGCTGTAATAGGCTTCTAAATGCTCCTCTGAATCCGCCTTTACACTATTTGCTTTTTTATAATCATCTGAAGGGATAACTTGGCCAAAGGCAATGGCAAAGACATCGTCATCTCTACCCCAAATTCCTCCTTTAATCTGAAGCCCAGTGCTCCAAGCATGCTCCAAAGAAAAGGAAGTACCTGTAAGATAGACTTTAGGATTCTGCCAGCCATATCTTAAGAAGCAGCCCAAATTATCAGTTAATTCTTGATCAAAACTTATCCCAAAGCCATATCCTTTTTCTTTATCCTTCGTAGTATCCAACCATTTTATGTGATTTCGGTCATTTAGCCAGCCTAAGATACGATAGTTTCCTTCTCTTCTAAAGAATTTAGGTTTAAGATTTATCTGGCTACCAAAGAATACTGAGTCAAATACATCTTCCCAATCAGCATCAGCATCAAAGATACCCAATTCAATATCAAAGAATTCAACTGATGTAAGACCAAAACGCAGACCAAAGGAATTATCCGGAAATTCAATTGTCGGTGAATTTCTAAAGATTCTTCCTAAGAACTGGTTTGTCTCATCATTTGCATAGGCATTTGTATCCAAATAAACAGTAGGATCTAATTTTCCAAAAGTCAAAGCCAATTTTTTATCAAGGAGATTCTGCTCATAGTAGACCTCAGCAATCCTTAAATTTGTATCTGTATTTGCATCTCTATTAACATTAGAAAATACAGTTAATTCATCCTCAACACCAGCACCTTGGCCGGTCTCTAAATGCATAAAAGCTCGGCCATCAACTTCCTTAAATACTTTTTCAATCTCTAAATCAATAGAATAAGAAGCATCAGTGACATCTTCATTTTCTGCAGATGTTGCATTAGCATTATGGGTTCCTTGCAAAACAAAAGTTGCACCTCCACCAAAAGAGAAACCTTCAAATGCCTCTTTAATTTCTTCTATTGCTTTTGTCTTTTCTTCTTGTTGAACAAGTTTTTCTTCCAATTGCATAATTCTTGCCTTGAGTTCAGCGATTTCCTCCTCTATGCTTTTGGCAAAAACCGGTGTACAAGTAGACAAAACAATGCTCCAAATTAAAAACCTACTAAACCCCGTTAGAAATCGCCAATGCTTGCATTTGCATTCTATTTCTAACGGGGTAAACAACCTTTTAACTCGCATTTTATCCTCCCTGAATTCTATGCTACCCCTGGTTGTCCAGTCGGCCCCTTTTTGCTTATCGCTTATCGCAAATCGCCTATCGTTTCTTTTCGCTTTGCCATTTACAATTTGCGATTAGCGATTTGCCATTTGCCAATAGGGCTCTGCGCGTGCAGTCGCTTCTCTAGTCTTTAAACCTTTTCTTTTCTCTTTTTTCAACCTGCACTATTTTTGAGTCATGAATAGTTACCACCACCTCCCCATAGTTTATCTGCTGGATGGATTTGATTATTTCATCCAAGATTCTTTGGTTTATCTTCTTTTCCTGGAGCATAAAGTTTTAACGATGGGATTACCTATTTTTCAATCCAAATTTTATATGTACCCGGTATGGAAGCTATTATTGCCACCAAAATTATCCACCAAGCAAATGGCCTTAGATAACCTCCCAAAAGTACCCCCAGACCTATTCCCCAGATAAAATGAGCAAATATATGAAGCCAAAGGATCGGAATGGATACTGTGTGATATCTTTCTATCCTTTCTTTAAACCAACCCATCTTTTATCACCCCTTTTTCCTCGTTATTGCATGGCAATAACTCATGGGTATCCGCTCTTTTTTGTACTTTAAAAACGAAAATCCGTTTTTTTCAAGGCAACGCCTGAATTCTTTCTCTTTAAGAAGGGCGTATGGTTCATGACCAAACCTTTTTGCAACTTGGAGATGGATCTTCCAGATTATATTCTCTAAGAAGAACTCCTCAATTGAGAAATACCCTCCAGGTCTCAATACCCTATAGACCTCTGAGATAGCCTTCTGCCAGTCCTTGATATGATGGAATACCCCAAAGGAGAAAGCACAATCAAAAGACTCATCCAAAAATTCCATATTCGAGGCATCACCTACCTTAAGGTCAATATTGTCCTTTGGGATATCCCTTGCCCATCTTGGAGGATTAGCATAATACTCTTTTGCTTGCTCGATCATCTCTGGGTCACAATCTATCCCCACTACCTTCTTGCATTTGAAGTGTTGGTTTATGAGCAAAAGACCAACCCCTCTTCCACAGCCTATCTCAAGACACACTGGGTTAGTAGGAAGATCGATCCCATCAAACATAATAGGAGATTCAATCTTCCTCTGTACCCAAACCCTTATGGGATTATTCATACAGAGTTTTTCAATTTTTCCGACTTTCATCTATTATTTTTATCCTCCCAATCTTAGAAGTTTGCCTCCTTGATAGATAATAAAGGCCATTATCCAGGCAACCGCTGTAGTGTAAAAAGCAGCAAAGGTTGGCCAACGCCAAGAGTTTGTCTCTCTTTTTATTACTGCTATGGTAGCTACACAGGGGATGTATAGAAGCACAAAAACCATGAGAGCATAAGCAACCAAAGGATTATACATCTTGTTTCCATCAGGACGGCTTTGGTTCTGAAGGGATTCTCGTAAACTTTCGGATTCTTCGTCTGCTTCACCAACAGAATGGAGCGTGCCTAATGTTCCCACAACAATTTCTTTGGCAATGAAACCCCCTACTAATCCTACTGAGACTCGCCAATCATCAAAACCCAACGGTTTAAAAACAGGAGCGATTGTTTTGCCTAATCTACCAGCGTAACTTTTTTCTAGTTTTTCAAATGCTTTTTCATTCTCTAATTGAGTAACCAATTCTTCGCTGCCTTCTGCCTGTTCAATTAGGGTATCATAATCTTTAGAATATTTAGGACTCCAGGGGAAATTGCTCAAGAACCAAACTAAAACACAACCGGCAAAGATAATTGTCCCTGCCTTTTTTAAATAGACTACTCCTCTTTCCCACATATGGATTAAGAGACCTTTTATGGTAGGCATACGATAGGGTGGAAGCTCCATAACAAATGGGGCAGCCGGACCTTTAAAGAGAAATCTTCTAAAGATTTTTGCCATAATAATTGCCATAACAATCCCCACGATGTAAAGGGAAAAAAGTACATTGCCGGCTATTCTCTCTGAAAAAAAGGCACCAATAAGCAAGGTATAAACAGGAAGTCTTGCTCCACAGCTGATAAAAGGATTAACAAGTATTGTCACAAATCTATCTTTTCTATCTTCTATAGTGCGAGTTGCCATAATTGCTGGAAGATTACAGCCAAACCCCAATAGCATGGGAATAAAAGAGCGACCATGAAGACCAATTTTATGCATTAGCCTGTCCATAATAAAAGCAGCCCTAGCCATATACCCTGAGTCTTCTAAAAGAGCTATGGCTAAAAATAGCAAAAATATTATTGGCACAAAGATAAGTACACTACCTACCCCGCCAATTATTCCATCAACCACTAAAGATTGTAAAGCACTACCTTCTAGTAGAAATCTACCCACGAAATTGCCTAACCACTCTTGTCCTGCTTCAACCCAGCCCATTAAAGGTTCGCTCAGTTTAAAGGTGAACTTGAATACCAACCACATCAGGCCAAGAAAGATAGGCAAGCCTAATATTCTGTTAATTAAGATGTTATCTATTTTATCAGAAAGGGTGTGGCGGACTTCATAGCTTCTTTTAACTGCCTCAGAACAGGCTCCACTAATAAACCCATAACGTCTATCCGCAATTATTGCCTCAGGTGTATCACCAAAAATCCCTTGTAAGTGATGAGTACTTTTTTCTACTTGTGCCAGGATTTCGCTAGAATAAGAAGATTCCTCAATTTTTTTTCTAACTTCATTATCATTTTCTAAAAGTTTAGTAGCAAGCCACCTGGAAGGATACTTTTGAATAAGGACTTTATCTTTTATGAGGATATTTTCTAATTTTGTTATTTCTTCTTGTAATTCTTTGCCATAGCCTACAGTAATTTCCCTCAATTTAGTCTTGTCTTCAGCCAGTTTAATTGCCTCATTTAGGAGTTCGTCCATGCCTTTCTTTTTGGTGGCCACAGTAAAAACAATTGGAGAGCCCAGAAGTTCTGAAAGCCTATCCTTGTCAATCAAAAGCCCCTGTTTCTCTGCCACATCAGACATATTAAAAGCTAAAACTAAAGGGACACCTAATTCCATAAACTGAGTAGCCAAATATAGATTCCTTTCTAAATTTGAGGCATCAATAATATCAATTACTACATCTGGCTTTTCTTCTACAATGAAATTGCGGGCAACAATTTCATCTATTGAATATGCGGTCAAGCTATACGTTCCAGGAAGGTCAACTACATTTATTTCATAGTCACTATATTTCAAATTCCCCTCTTTCTTCTCCACGGTTACACCGGGATAATTTCCTACGTGCTGGCGCGCGCCGGTTAAATTATTAAACACAGTAGTCTTTCCTGAATTAGGATTGCCTGCTAAAGCAATGGTTAATTTTTTTGACATTTTTTATTCCTCCTTTAGCCCGTTAGAGATAGGAAACGCTTCAAACGGTTTCTAAGATAGCGTTTTCCCATTCCTGATTTTAAATATTTCTCTCTTGTACGGGCATCTTGTTCGTTTATACAACCTTCGTAATATATTAACTCAAAAGGGCCTCTCCCCTTTGTAGAAAACAGTTTATTATCATTGTGTTCTTTGAAGCGTTTCCGTAGATTATTGGTCGAGCCAGTATACCATTTACCATCCTTCTTGCTCCGAATTACATAGAGATAAAACATGACTCCTACCCCTCATCTCTAACGGGCTGAACCAAAATCTTACTTGCCATACCATGACCCAAAACCAATCTTGTATTACCTATAAGAATAATACACGGGCCGGAGTGGTGAGAATGCAAAACTCTTAACTTTATTCCTTCATTTAATCCCATATCTGTAAGTCTTGCCCGCAAGCCTCTTCCACCATGTATAGCAACTAACGTTACTTCTTTGCCTGGAGACACTAAAGATAAAGGCAAAAGTTCTCTTTTCATTTAATCTACCTCTACCCCGTTAGAGATTTTGCTTTTCCCATTAGAAGAATTGGTATCTCTAACGGGGTCTACAAATATATTAGCGGCTTCATCTTTGCGAAGAGACAGATGATACCCTTTTATCTTTACCTCCACAGGGTCGCCCAACGGAGCAACTCGCTCCATTTCTATCTTGGTATCTTTGGTAATGCCCATATCTAAAATTCGTCGGTGAATTGAACCCGACCCCAAAATCTTTACAACCTTACCCACCTCACCCGGCTTTAATTCTCGCAATATCTTCTGGCCCACCTCAAACCTCCCTTCATTTGTTTTATATATGCAACTATGTTAGACATTTCTAAGTTTTACATTAAAAAAAATTATAACATTTTAAGTTTTTGCTTCAACTCTCTTATTTTACACCTGCGCCGCCTCCCAGTCTTAAAATGGTAGTCAAAACTTTTCAGCCAATCAGGTCTCTGACCATCCGGGCAGGTCTTGATGAATTCAATAAACTTTGTTAACTTCTGGAAGGTCTGTGGGCTTAAGGTATGTTCCATTTTGCAGGCATCCTCGTCAGCTATCTTAGGGTCAATAGTTAAAATATCGGTTAAAAATTTAATAAGTATATCGTGGCGCCTTTGCACCTGCTGCGCCAAAACCTCTCCTTCTTTAGTAAGCTCAACATAGCCATACCTTTCATGAGCAACAAAGCTGTTTTTAGAGAGGGTATTCAAGGCGCTGGTAACACTTGACGTCTTTACACTCAAAAGCTTACCTATATCTCTTACCCTGGCAACACCGTTTTTCGCCTTAAGAACAGCGATTGCCTCCAGATAATCTTCCATATTGGAACTTAATTTGTTCTTTTTCATATCCATTCCCAATTATTTAGACGTATCTTTATTTGTTAGATAAATCTAACATATTAATTCGGTTTTGTCAAGAGATTTTTTGGGGTCTTTCCCATTTTACTGGCAAATCATATTAATTGTTCTTTGAGGTAATGAATAATTTGAAACAGTTTAGGATGGTCTAACCTTCCTTTTGGACTCCGTCTTCTTTTTGAACTTTTGACGAGTAC
>JBFLXN010000135.1:0-7406 GCA_040755715.1 Candidatus Edwardsiibacteriota bacterium | reverse complement strand
ATGAATCTTGCTAGTTCCACATCTTTGTCTCTGCTTTCTTCTGTTCTTCTTTGTGAAACTGAAATTGAAGTGAGTGGAGCGAAGTCTATTGTTGGCTGTCTTGATTGAAGAAAGTCATTATAGACTTGACTACTGAAAAGCAAAGATTTTCTTGTTTCATCACCAAGAGTCTTGCCAATCGCTTTCGTGATGTTAGCCATTGTGGAAATGGCCAGCGAGATGGTGAGATTCTTTGACATTTTTTTAGCCTCCTATTTTATGAAGTTTTTGATGTTGTATGTAACACTCAGGTCGTGAGTGAGTATTTGGACTGATGATGCTTTAGCTTGCTTAAAAATTTGCTTCCACTTCTCTATTTGGTTCTGAGATGATTCATAGTGCTCTTTATCCGAGGCTGCAAAAAGAACTAGCACATTGACAGAATCAAGAGCGAGGCTTGTCGGCCTATTACTAGTATTATGAGACAGGTCTGAGAAAATGACGAGATATTTATTGAAGTGGCCGTCTCCCCCTCTACCGAATATTACCTGGGCGCGCTCGATAGCACCTGTGACATCAGTCTGGCCTGATGACTTGCTGCTAATTGCTTCGGCAAGTTTTGATTTCAATTCTTGTTTTTGTTTAAAGAATTGCATTTTGCTTTCTATACCTGTCTCGTAGTCTGATTGCAGAAATTGAAGTCGTTTGTCAGAAAAACTGTTTTGCGTGATAAGAAGGCTGTAGAACTCGTCACCTATTTCTATTGTTTCTATTACCTCATTTAACTTCGCAATTGCGTCTGCCCTTTCGCGTGAAAATGACCCGCTGTTGTCAAAGATACAGACGATGAGTTTGTTTTTGCTGTCAGGTATGCAACCTTGACCGGAGATGCAAAGGAAAAAGATGAGAATTGCTGTGAGAAAGCCTGTTGGTTTGTTCACTTTTGAGTTTTGGTTAAAAAATCTCTTGAAGAATTTTAGGAGGCTATCAATGATTAAGAAAGAAATTGCAATGATTTCTCTGCTTGAATCAAGAAGTTTTTTCGCAATAATAAGAGCAATCCACAGCAGTGAAAGAGGAAGATAAAGCAAAAGCAAGGCTGACAGCTGACTAAGCTGATAAATTAAGGGTGATAGGCTAAGATAAATGCAAAGGCCGGAAGCGATTGTGCCAAGGACAAAAAGAATAGAGGAAAAGGTCGCACTCTTTCTTATTAAGTCAGTATAGTTAAATTCTCCTGAAACAATTGATTTGACAAGTTCGTGTGAAAGAGTTGTTCTGGAGTGGCTAAGTAAGGCTAAAGTAATAATGAGACCCAAGACAGTGAGAAGCACTGTTAACGCAATGATAGCTCCAATTGACTGGGGAAAAGTTTCCTGGAGATACTGAAGGAAATAGTGTAGCAAAAGAGAGCTGAGAATCGTGATTGAGATAGAAGCAGTTAGGAAGAAATAGCGTGAAAAGAAACTGTCAATAGGTCGTATGCCTGTTGTTACTAAAGCACTGACATTGCCTGGCATCACAAGTTGCAAACCAAAAGACAATAAGTAACTGTCTATTAGAATCCAAGCTAAAGCTCCGGCGAAGAAGAAAAGTCTCATTAGAAATCCTGTTGGTGTTAGTAGTGAAGGTTCTGTGATAAATTTTTTCAGTTTCTCTTTGGCTTCCTCTGTGAGACTGCCTATGGCTTGAATCACGCTGGCAATAGGAGCTAATAGCGTTTGAGAAAGTGTGGTTGCTCCCTTGAGTGAGACAGCCAGCGCTATCAGCACAATGATTGCAAGGGTGGTGAGCATTTTGACCTCCTTTTTGTTGTGTTGCGTTAAAAGCTAAAGACTTAAGGTTTAAGGATTCTTTTTTAGTTGCCTGGAAAAGTGGATTCCTGTGCTTATGACTAGATAGATACATCTTCATAATGAGAGAGCGAATGCGCTGGCATTGCTTATGCTTGTTTTAAACCCTGTGGCTTTTCAAATTCATAGTGCTTTATTAGAGTGCTACTTGAATAGAAGGCAATGTCTGGGAAATCCATATTCGCTTGGGTTTCTCAGAATTAGATTTTCGATATCATAGTATTGAAATAGGGCTTGTGGAGCGTGCCATTCCACTGCCAACCTTGTGGCCTTCGATGTCAACATAGTGTCTTTCATCTACGAGAGCTCTCGTCCATGCATGATTATCATTAGCAGCAACCCAGGCAGTAAAACCACGAGACTTTAAGTGTATTGCTAGGGCACTGGCGCAGTTGCTGCAGTCAAATACATTGCGTTGATACCTATAGCGCCAGCTCAAATGCTCTAATTCTTCTTCTAATTCTTTTAAGCCATACCGTTCAACTCATTTAGGAACAGATGAAGTCAAATTGCAAATACGCACATTATCAAAACTCACATCAGCTTCGACACAGTAAAGTCCTACATACGCATTGCGAGGATAGCAGCTATTCAAATACATGCTACAAGAACCAATAGACTTGCCATTGATATCACATATATCTAGGAATTGGAAATATGTGTCAGTGGCTAAATCAATAACTTTATTCCCGTCTATATAAAATTGCCACCGCTCATTGTTTACCACTACTCGTAATCTATACCACTTTTGCAAATAAATCTTTTTCTCAAGCCGTGTGCTAACAAATCTGCACCATTCAGAAGGACTATGCGTTGGTGAGAACCAACCTCGACACCATAAGTCAGCAGTCTGACTTGAGAGGTAGATACGAAATCGATAAAAGTTGTTGTCTAATAGGCCAAAGACAACACCAACTCGGGCGTCTGTTCCCACATCTCTGATTTTCACATCTACTTCTAAGGAAAATTCGTTGAACATAAAATCAGTCAGATATACATAACTTACTACCCCTTTTAGAGTATAAGTTATGTTCCTTCGCCAAAGCATATTGTTTTCAATTTGCCAACTCTCATTATCTTTATGGTCGTCACTTATACCTTGCCAGTTCAAATTGAATCCGTGGTCAAAATCTTCAAATATTGATGCGGAATAATCCAGCACAAGTGCGTTAAGACCTGCTTGTCGAGGGAAAGGTAAAGCCCCCCATGATGGTCACTATGCCAAGCATCAACGTCTTCCTGCATTTCTGTTGAATGAGCATATAGGCTCCTTTCTTTGTGTGATTTGCTTTTTCACTTTGATGACTTTCTAACAGATTTTTTCCTTTATCCAAGTCAAAGTCACTTTGCATCCTTGTGATTTTCTAATGTGATTTGCCTACTCTTGATGAAAACCTGTGCCAGCCACGGTGCTTTGCATGAGCCTTATCATCTGTTCTCTTTCGTCTTGGTGGTGATTCATTTGAACCTCCTTTTTTGTGGTTTTGTTTTTGTTTGTGTGGTTTTTGGATTCACCAGAATTCTGCGGACTATCGCCAAGATGTTCTATTATCCTAAGTGCCGGAAAGATTTAAGAAATTTTTCTGAAAAGCAGGTTCGCAAAGTAGGTCTTCTATAAGTTACTACTGTAGAAAGACTTAAAAAGCCTATTGCTTTCAAACTTTGATGAAAGCAACTCTCAACGATGATATTGAATATAAGAGAAAGCTCGAAGATGATGTTAAGAAAATATACAAAGACTATTTCAGGAGAAAATTCAAAGACGCTATTAAGTGGCAAAAGGAGATAGATAAAAAGTGGGAACTAGAAGAAATTTTGGAGAGGAGTTTGGAGAAGTATAACTTGAGGCTTCGAAGAAGCAGAGAAATGAAGAGAGATTACATCGAAGTATTAGCTGGCGGTATATCTATTAGAGATAGTAAAGGCAAATATCACCCGCTCTTATGGCACCTAAAGCGAATAAGTAAGGACGAATTTGGTAGAAAACAAAGTGAGGAAAGGATTGATTTAGTGACTTTTTATAGTGGGACTATTCATAAGAAGTGCGGTAGGAAAAAATACGATATTTGCATTGACCCAGACGAGGAAATGTTAGATTTTCTTTTGCAAAGAGGAATGAAAGTCAAGGCTAGAATTGACAACGCAAATTTGTATGAAGTAAGAAAGAAAGATTTTCACAGATTCATAGAATTGAGTATAGACTATGTAATACCAACAGTAAAGAGGCGCTTGGAAGAATTTTATTCCTTGCGCTAATGAGAGAGTTTCTTACTCCTCTTCTGATTCCTCTGATCCTCCCAAGAGCGGTTTGACGTGTTGATCAAACCTTTCCTGTTGTTCTTCCCACCAAGCGGGTTCTTCTGCTTGCGTTGTATGTTCAGCTCGCAGTGGGACCTTCTTAGACACCTTACGAATAAGAGACTTCATATAGTCAGCATATTCAGGACCTCTTTTCCTCTCTGCACATAGCTTTTTAAGACACTCTTCTTCAGACGGTTTCTTTCCGAGTTCTTGGCGTAATCGTCTTTCTACTTTGAGATACCTCCTGAAGTCTCTTTTCTCATTTGACTGCAGCATATCGAGGGCAGATTCTTCACCAGGTTGCCCTAATTCTTCGTTTCTTTTCCGCACAATTTGAACTAAGAATCTTTCTATAGTTTCTGGCGTAGGATATCTGTGAAACTGCCATTCTTGTTTGTAGTTTATAATTGCATTTTCCAGTATCTTCGCTGCATTTTTCAGAGAAACTTTAACCTTATATCCATAAAACATCTTTTGTATACTTCTAACAACCTGTTTGACAATCTCGTTCTCTTTTAACTCTTCTATTCTTGCATTATCTTCAATCAACTGCCTTAGTTTTCTGTATTCACTCAGCTCTTTCTCAATAGGTAAATATAGATTTTGCTTGGTCTTCCAGGTTAGCAATTTGCTATAAGCTTTGTTTACACTTTCGCTTTCATGGCAAAGAGAGGTCAGGAGGTTTTCTAGTTGAACTTTTGGCTGTTCTCCAATAGTTTGTTTGACCACCCTTATTAGACCTTCAAGAACAATAGTCTTCTTTGCAAAGAATGAAAGTGCCTCACTAAGCAACCCATCCTCAATTGCTACACTCGAAAGCAGACCCACGAGCAATTTCCATGCGGTAGCCCACCCTGGATATTCCTTGAGAGCGCCTGCAAGCAGAGTTTTCGCTTTTGTAAAGTCTTCTTTCACAAATGATTCATATGCTTCCTTGCATAATTGCTTTGCCTTTTGTATATTGGATGAATATTCACCTTTGAGTTCCCAAGTCCCGGCGCCAACAGATACTATCTGCATATCAATCCCGTGTTTTTTGAATATTCCTTCCTGCCTTAGACTTGAAAGCTTGGATACAATAACGCCAAACCTTTTTTCGAGTTCCACAAGGTCTTTCTGAACAATTTGCCATTCATCAAAAACCCTGATACCTTCAGCCCAGTGAACTCTGTGGTCATCCTTTGCCACAAGATATTCTAAAAGTTCGTAAGGCTGCTGTGTCTTTTTTTCGTTAAGCAATTCTTTTCTATTTTCATCTACTCCTTGACTTATGACTATCCTCTCGGACCCAAAGTTGATATAAACAGGTCGTGCTTCGAGTTTTTTCTCCCAAGCGTTTGTTAATCTGGCAATTTGTTCAGGTAGTTCTTGAAACCCCTGGGCTATTTTTAGCGACACGTCTAGGAAACGAGGGTCCGTAAGTTGTTTTATTATTTTTTCTATACCACAAGTGCTCACAGATAATTGTTTGATTGACGGTATAAAATTTGCTATCAAAAGGTCCCATCTTTTTTTGCGTAGTTCTTCAATAGTTCTACATTGGTATATCTCAATGATAAAATTTTCCAAATCATTCACTGCAACAATTGCTGATGGAAATTCGTGTTTTCTAAACATTTCTCTAGTCAAAGCACACGCCTTGCAGAATATAGTGAGTACTTCCTCGGAATTCTGCAACGCTTGTATGAAATTAGCAACTGCGTTTTGTGGCAAATCGGGAATAGAGCCGGGGAAGTTGAAAAAAATTTGTTTGGACTGCACGAGTAGATAATCAAAAACCGTATCGTGAGAAATTTTGTCCCAAATTGCAGCGAAAAGAATGAGGGCATAGAACCTTTCAGCGATAATAAAAGGTAAAGACACATAAGTGTTTAAATCCAGCACGGGGACTATGTTGTCATAGATGTTGCGCATAGTCCTTTCTAATATGTAGACACAGTTGTTAAATTCCTTGAAAATTGGGTGCTCAATTGTGCATTGATAGAATGCTTTGATTGCTTTATCGATCTTCAACACGGCGAGGCTACTCT
Source organism: Candidatus Edwardsiibacteriota bacterium (assembly GCA_040755715.1). Taxonomy (GTDB): domain Bacteria; phylum Edwardsbacteria; class AC1; order JBFLXN01; family JBFLXN01; genus JBFLXN01. The sequence goes on along the minus strand of JBFLXN010000135.1, from coordinate 1,243 downwards.
GGAATGCTGTATCTATTGTTCTGTCATTTGGATGTATGTTCCAGGAGGCTGCTTTTAGAGTTAGTTTCCAAGCTTTCAACAGATATCTCTCTGCTCTTTCTAAGTCATTTTCACTCCACGATGTCAATCCTAGCGAGAGGTCTGCCTTACTTTTGAAGAGAATATATTGATGAAAATGAAAGTCATCTTCAGGCTCTTCAGGCTTTTGTGACAGTTTCTGTAGGATGTCATGGATCGTAATATTTTCCAACCGATCATAGATTTTGGGCGTCAGGTTCAAATAGATGTAATAGCTTCTTCTTGCAGCGAGCATAAAGTGTATTCCCGCTTCTTTGAATTCTTTTCTTTGGAAGAAAAGCTTCCCGAGTTCTCCACATGGATTGGGATCTCTGGGAAAAGCTGGAAGGCATTTTTTCAATAAAATCGTTTGATTTTCAACATCTTCCAGGTACGAAAAAATCTTATAAAGGTGCCAATATATTTCATAATTCTGTGAGTCGAGGTCAATAGCTTCGTTGGCTTCAGATATATTTTGCTCTATTTTTTTGCCATCGTAACTCATATGCGACAGCGTGCTGTAAACCCTGGATAATGTCGCCTTGCGCGCTTGCTCCAGGTCTGCTCCGACCAACCAATAATTTAGGTCTGATGGTCTATGTTCCTCTTGTTCATCGGTTCTGTCAGTTTTGGTTTGATATCTTCCGAGATATCCAAGGCCCATGTCCCTATTGTCTATTGGAGCTATCTGCTGAAATACTTTAAAAGGTTTTAGCATCATTCGCGCCGTCAACTTATAGTCTCTGGCCAACTGATTTCTGTCAGCAGTCTCATCGCAGACTGCTTTATAAACATACAGCATTCCTAAAAGAGACCAAGTATGAATGCGACCGGAGTTATTTCTTAGCACTCTTAGCACTTTGTAACAGAGTTTGATTGCTTCGTCATATTTGCTTTGATAGAGCAGCTCCGGCACAATTGAGAGCTCTTTGTGATTTTCATCTTTTGTTATCACGGCAATACCTTAGATAGTAAAGTTCTTGAGAAAACGTAGGCGAAATTGATTTCGCGATTCATATTGGGAAACGAAAAAGATGTTGGTGCTGAACTAACACTATATAGTTACTCCTGAAAAACTCCTTCTGAAAGGCTTGTAAAATCTATCTTCTGGCTTGACATAGGGTGCTGAAATGTGATATAATTAAAGCCAGGAGGAAAGAAAAATGCTAAGATTAAAAAAACGCCA
>JBFLXN010000134.1:0-7536 GCA_040755715.1 Candidatus Edwardsiibacteriota bacterium | reverse complement strand
GCCCAAGCCCCGATAAATCGGGGCTTCAGGGCCTCCTCAAAAGCACAAGAAAAGTGCCTCAGAGGCTTATATTATTGTGCCAGAAGGCTTCCAGGCAGATTTTGAGCCAAAATTTAACAAAGCACTGCACAGATTACATTCACCCCGATGTTACATCGGGGCAGGAATTAACACGGATTTCAAATCCGTCAAATCCGTTTAATCCATAGTTAAAAAATTATTGAATTTCCGATGCGCGGACATAAAATTTCAATAAATTTCTATTAGTTTCCATAAGTTTCTAATAGTCTCGTGCCTTCGTGGTTATGAAATTTTCTTGTCTGATAATTAGTAAGCGATTTGTAGTTCCTGCAGTAATTTTTTAACTGGCAGAAAATCTTCCTCACTGGTTTCGGCAAAGCCTGAAATCCCGGCGGTTTTCAAAATTTCTTGGTGTTTTGGATTTGCTGGATTCAATTTTAAGAGCGCCTCTTTGATTCTAATAGCCACTTCTTTTGGAGTATGGTCAAAGCTGGCGAAGCACCAGTTGGGAAATGAATCGGTATAGGCAATTATCTTGAGTATGGGAGAACGGCCGCTCACCCATACGGTTGTTTCCATTTCCACGACATCCTGGCGGACAAATCCGGCTTTTAGTTTCTTCTCTATCACTTTCCGGAGAATCTCATCTTGAGTTCTAAAATAGACAAGTTGGGCTTCTCTTTCTAAATTCAATCCTTCTCTTTGACATAGGGCTCTTTGGGAAAGAAACCCACCCAGAGCTCTTTCCGAGGTAATGCCAATTCCCTGACCGCGCAGGTCAGTAATTTTTTCTATTTCACTTCCTTGGTAAGTAATAATTATCCCCCGGGAATATTTGCTTTCGTTACTTCCGAGAGCAATCGCCAGAGGAGAGGCTTGGCAAGTCTTCTTAAGGGTTAGATAAAGGGCAGGATTTTGGTATCCTATTTCTACTCGGGCTCCAGCCACCGTAGATAAGTAATTTTCGTAATCTAAGGCAGACATATATTCTATTTCATAACCTGTTTCGTTAGCCAAATAGTCAAGAAGAGGTTTGTAACATTTGGTAGTCATTTCCAACGAAAAAGTGGGCACAATTGAAATTTTGACCTTTTGCTTGACCAATGTCGGACGGTGCATCTCCCCACAGCCAGTTAGGCAGATAAGAGAGAAAAACAAGATGAGTCTCGCTCCGTGAATAACCTTGAAATTCCAAGACCGCCAGAGATGAAAAGATTTACTCATAATTTGAAACTACTCTATAATTTAAACCCTCGCAAGGGTGTCTCTACGGATTCTTCTGCGGCAACCTTCTTAGGTGCCAAGCCAAGGGCGACTGCCACTCCATAAAGAATAGCTTCAGGTCGGGGGGGGCAACCGGGAACATAATAGTTAGCCGGAATCACTTTATCTATGCCACCCATTACATTATAGGTGTCAAACCAGAGACAGCCACCACAGGCACAGGAACCAATGGCAAAGACCAGTTTAGGGTCTGGCACTGCCTCATAAAGTCTCTTTAATGCCGGCACTACCTGTCGGGTTACCGGACCAGAAACCAGCAGAACATCGGCATGGCGAGGCGAACCAACTAACTTGATGCCAAATCTCTCGGCATCGTAATAAGGCGTGAGCACATTAATCACTTCAATATCACACCCATTGCAAGCGCCGGTATTAGTATGATATACCCAAAGTGATTTAGGAAAGACCTTTTGACAGAGTTTTTTTAGCATATCTATCAACCTCTTAAGATATTGTTTGACAGGACGCCGTCGTCCAAAGCCCCGATGGAATCGGGGCGTCGGACGATTAACAGGATTTTTTCTGTTTTAGGTTTTAGAAGCAATTCTATCTTTTATCCTGTAAATCCTGTCAAAACCCCTTATCTTTGATTTCCCAGAGGAACAAATTCTCCGTTCTTCACCGTCCATATAATGTAGGGAGCGGTGAAAATATCGCCTTTAGTGTCAAACTTGAGTTCACCCAAAGCTCCCTGATATTTCATCTGATGAATTCTCCGGCTAATAATTTTACCTTCGGAACTACCCGTTTCTTTGATTGCTTGAAGAATGATGTTAGTCGCATCATAGGCGTAGATAGAATAAGGACCTACTTCACCATAGCGCAGTCGGAATTTGCCGTAAAAGTGTCCGGCAGTAGGAATCTTTTCCACTGGAGACCCAAAGGTGAAAAATGTTCCTTCGGTAGCCAGCCCACCTTTTTTTAAATAGACAGAATTGTAGAGCGCATCACCACCAACAAAATTTGCCTTCAAACCGAGAAGTTTTATCTCATTAACTAAAACAATTCCTTCAGGATAGACGCCGGCAAAATAGACGACCTCAAGATTTTTGTCTTTTAGCGGAAGTAAGTCCTCGGCATAACTCGGTTTTCTCTGTTCAATACCAATGTAACTAATGATAGTGCTGGAATCACTAATAGCCTTTTTAAATTCCTCAGCCAGTCCTTCCCCATAAGTAGTGCGGTCGTGAATAATGGCTATTCTTTTTGCCTTCAATATTTTTTGGGCAAATTCAGCCGCTATCTTCCCTTGTTCATCATCACGGCCACAAGTTCTGAAGACATTTTCTAATCCTCTTTCTGTAAAAATAGGATTGGTAGAGGAAGGACTGATCTGAGGGATACCTGCTTGATGATAAATATCAGAGGCAGTAATGCTACAATCACTATTCAGATGTCCGATAACGCCGACTACTTTTTCTGAGAGTAATTTCTTAGCGATGAGCACCGCTTCATGAGAATCATGTTTATCATCTCCGGCCACAATAACAATCTTTTTGCCAAGCACTCCACCTTGCTCATTCCATTCTTGCACTGCCAATTCCACGCCGTGCAAAATATCCTGACCGGATTTACCCTGGTCGCCGGTCAAAGGACCAGCTACACCAAGTCTAATATGTTCCCTTTCCGAGGGAACGCAGGAAAGCAAAAGGAAAAAGATGAAAGAGAATAAGTAAAATTTCTTGTTCATTTTGTTTTGGAATATAAAGTTAGAAGAAATCCAAGGGTGCGGTCTGTTGGATTAAAGCCTCCTAGCGCCCCGTAGTAGCTGTAGTTTGATTTTTCAAGATTGTAAGTCAAATCTATTTTTGCTAACTTATTTGGTGCAAGATACCCAATCCCAAAGCAATAATTATCTACAAATAGTCCGGATTCATAACTTTTTAAGCCAACTCCCAGCCGCAATGAGAATAATGAAAGAATGTTTGATAACTCCCCTCCAAAATTGATTTCATTTTGTGAAAAATATTCTTTTGGATTGTAATACTCCTCCCGGTTCTCTCTATGGTACTCCATACCTACTCTCCATTTCTTTTTATATTCATAGCCCATACCTAATCCCCAAGAATTTCTCTTTCTTTTTTCGTAAGAATAATATCCCAAGAATTCGTAGGGAACAAAATTTGATAATTCAACTTGGAAGCCCAACTTAAGATTGCCGGGTTCGCCAACAATCGTATGTGAGCCTCGGGTTGAAAAACTACGCACATTATGACTTACCTTTCTGGGGCTCTGCCATCCATAATAGTTCCCGTAATACTCCGTCTTTTTCAGTTTGCCTTGATTATACTGTGCCGCAAACGTTAGATTGTTAGAAAGGTCAAAAATCCCGTGAAAACTAATAATCTGAACGGCAGTAGTGTCAAAAGTGGTTTTTGAGTGATAAGATGTAAAAGTGATTCCCAATTTAGCATTTTCTTTGCCAAAACCCACTCCAGCTTTTATTTCCTCTACACTATATTTCTGTGAAGTGAAAAACAGACTGCCTTCCCTCTTTCTAAGACTGAACCCGAGAGGTGTAACTCCATGTGCGACATTCAAAGCACCTGCGAGTTTCCATGTATCAAATTGTGGTTTATATTTTACTTCTTCGCCTTCTTCTCCAGTTGAGGAAAAATTCCAGGAAGAGCGACAATATTCGCCACTAATAGAAGTTATGTTCTTGTAATGATAAACTCCTTCACCTTGGAGACTGTTCCCAGATTCTGGCTTTTCTTTGCTCCACACTCCCTTTGCTCTGATGAGGGAGCGCCCTTCATTGTCTTCCAGCAAACCTGCAGGATTCTTCCCGAAATCACAAAGATTTATCTCACTATATTCATCCGCTATCACCAGCCTTAAATTCCCCATTGCTGATAAGCGGAGTGAAGGCGAAGGGAATTCTGCACTCATCTCTCCATACTCCCAAAGGCAGAACCGACCAATAACCAATGACCAATAGTCAATAACCAAACCAGTTTGGAATTTGGCCCGAGAATAGTTATCCTCCAATTAAAATTCTTAGAATACATTTCGTTGCGCTGTCTAAAAGTGGATAGACCACTTGTGGATAGACACCTAAAAGAATGCAGAGTAAACTTAAAGCGAGCATCCCTACCCACATCGTAGGAGGCACTTCTTTTACGGGAGTAACCTCTGCGCCCAAACTGGTGAGAGCCGGCTCTGTCCAGAAGATTTTGTAAGCGGCCCGGAAGAAGACGACTACGGTAAACAGACTGGCAATTATTCCAATCACCACGGCCCAGAGGAGTCCGGCTTCAGCCACTGCCAGAAAGAGAGTGAGTTTGCTGGCAAAACCATTAAGAGGTGGCAAGCCACCGATAGAGAGGACACCAACAAAAAAGGCAAATATGGTCACGGGCATCCGCCATTTATGCCCTGCCAAATCGCTTACCTTTCGCTTGCCAGTAGCATACATCAAGGCTCCTACACAGAGAAAGAGGAGCCCTTTGGTAATAGAATGGTTGAGTAAATGAAAGAGACCACCATAAATCCCCAGATAAGTTCCCAGACCCAATCCTTCCACCACATAGGCAATCTGGGCTACGCTGGAATAAGCCAGCATCCGCTTTAAGTCGTCCTGAACTAAAGCCATCAACATTCCTACAATCATTGAGAAAGAGCAGAGTATAGCCATAAAAACAACAATCGCATTATAATGTGGGGCAAAGACAGTGATGGTTCTAGCTAAGGCGTAAGCTCCCACTTTGATGACAATACCGGAGAGAAGTGCCGAAATTGGCGCCGGTGCTTCGGCATGGGCGTCAGGTAGCCAGGCATGGAAAGGAACCAAACCCGCTTTTGTGCCAAAGCCCACAATTAAAAAGGCCGAAGCTAAAAGAACAATATTTGTCGGAATCTTGGTAGCAATGGTACCCAATTCAGTTAAAAGTAAAACTCTACTTCGTGGCAAGTAAGGAACAGCCGCCGAATAGATAAGTACACAGCCCAAGAGAGCAAAGGTAACCCCAGCGGTTACTAACATCAAATATTTATAGCCGGCCTCCATTGCCGGACGGTCCCAATAAAAAGTTACCAAAAAAGTGGTAGCCAAAGTAGTAAATTCCAAAGAAACCCAGAGCATAATCATATTATTGGTAGCACAGGTCCAGTTCATCATAGACAAAAACATCAAGAGCAATCCATAGTAAAGAGGCAACCTCGTGGTAGAAGTCTCTTTAACATATTTTATTGAATAGAGCACTACCACTACTCCCATCAAACTCCCCAGAACTTCCATCAGGTTTGAAAGTCCATCAATATAAAAATTGGCATTCCAGAAAGTCAATACCTCTCCATTTAAAATTCGGTTAGACATTAACAAAGCCACCAAGAAAGTAAGAGCTAGGCCCAGAAAAGCAAAACCTTCTCTCAAGAGGCGACCAAAACGACCAAGGGCAAAAATGAGCAGAGAGAAACAGAATGGAATAACAAAGACTAATAAAGGAAGGATTGAATCACAAGTAGGATTAATTGTTGTAACCATTATGATTCTCCTAAAAATGTGTGAAACTACGAGATTTACTTATGGCTGATATGCTTATATGTTGATAGGCTGATAGGTAAAAAACGGCCATCACGGTATCAGGTTATCAGGTAGTGGATATCTGGATACCAAGATATCAGGTCAAATTCTGAACAAATCTCATTGTTGGGTTTTCCTGACACCCTGATTCCCTGATAACCTGATAATCGCTTTACGATTTATCATATTACCGTATCAACACATCAACTTATTTACCACGCATAGCTATCTTTTAAGAGAAGAAAGTTGTAAGGTATCCGTTGTCCCTAAGGCTTTATAAATTTTCTCCGTTAAATAAAGAAGGAGGAAAACGGCAATAATAACATTGGAAGTAATACCAAAAATAGTAGTTTCGGGCAATTGTGGTGTGAGAGTAACTAATGAGAGATGAACGCCGTTTTCCATTAGAATTAATCCAATGACAATTTTTACCGCATCCCTTCGGGCAATTACCGTGTAAATGCCTAAGGCAAAAATAGTAAAGGCTAATGACAAATTGGAACGAGCGGGTTCTACCGCTGCTTCGGGAGTAGGAGCCAAAAATTCAACATAGGTATGAATAAAACGATAAAAAATGACTAGGAAGAAAAAGAGAATCAACAAAGAAGGAAGCAATCCTAAGAGAGGTTTCACTTCTATCTTAGGTAATCTTCTAATATAGATAAAAAGGAGCCAAGGAATAAAGATAACTTTAGTCAAAAAGGTAGTCAACACCCACCAAATCAGGGATTCATTTCCGGTCAACTGTTTAAAGGCATAAAAAATAGTGCAAAGAAATAGAGATTGCACTAAAAGAGAGACGGTCGCCATTTTCAGATTTTTGATTTCCGCCGCTCCCAAGGAGGCAAGAAAATGTGCCACCATCAAAGTAATGATGAAATTACTCATTTTAGTTGTCTTTGGTTTTAAATCCTGTGACCATCATTTTATCCAAGGCACTCGGAGGTGGAAAACACCTTCCACAGCGCTGACAGGTGCCCATAAAAACATCCAGGGAAATATGCATATCTTCTATCTTATTAGTAGAGGTCTCAAATTCTTGCGTCATCGTAATGGCCTTTTCGGGACAGACTTCAGCACAGCGACCGCAATAGGTGCAACGTTCTAAATAGAAATCGAGTTTACGCCGCCACTTGGTATCTGTAATAACAATTAGTCTTGAGGGGCAAACATTGGCGCAACCACCGCAACCGATACACTTCTCAATGTCCACTGTAATTTTCCCCCTAAAACCTTCTCTTGGTAAAGCTTTGGGAGTGGGTTTTAAAGGATAAGGAAGTGTCACTCGCAGATTCTTAAAACAAATAATGGCTTCTTTCAATTTACTCAGAAACATATTGCTTGCTCAGGATAATGCCTCACCGGCACTTGGCGATATTCGGATACAGACAAATTTACCCTGTTAGAAATTCCGAGAGTTTGTACATTTAATTCTAAACTATTTTATCTCATTCGCTATCATTCTAAAATTTCTAACAGGGTTTAAGGAGATTGAGACAGATAATTTTATGGGTGATTGTTAAATTTTTCCGCCAGAGGCAGATCCTTCAGACTATTTCTACAAAAATTATGAATAAAGTATAATAGTTACTGGTGAAAAATAGAGACTTCAATATAACTGGTTCCTGATAAGGGAAGCCAAAGTTTTTGCTCTTTGACATTTTCTATTCTTATTTTCTTTTTCCTTTGCGAGAACGATAAATTCC
>JBFLXN010000133.1:0-7586 GCA_040755715.1 Candidatus Edwardsiibacteriota bacterium | reverse complement strand
GCTATGTGGAAAAACAATCTCACTTACGACGAAAATTTCTTGCTCGCTAATTTTGCCAGACAGTCAATTTCGATTAATTTGTCAAACAAGTTAAAAAGAGCTTGACATAGTGTGTCCACGAAGACACTCCGAAAACATCTGGGGTAAACTCCATCTTTTACTAATTTCATGCTTTCGTGGTAATTATTTTTATCATAATCTCCTGATTTCTGTTAAGAAAAAAATGCATATTTTAAAAAAAATTTAAAAAGGTGATTTTTAGCAGATTCGCCTAAAAGACAGCTAACTCGCATAAATCAGAAAGCAGCATATAAATTTCTCTGCACTCACATCTTTTCCGGCGCACTAACACCGATAATTTTTAATCCATTCTTCAGCACAATTCTCGTAGCATCCACTAGAACAAGCCGTGCCTGGGTAAGGTCTGGGTTTCCTGTGACCACTCGGTGTTTCTGATAAAAATTATGAAAGACTCCTGCCACCTCTTGAAGATAACTTGGAATCCGATGGGGTTCATACTTTTTCGCTGAGGCTTCCACTAAATCGGGAAAATTTATCAAGAGTTTAATCAAGGCAATTTCCTCTGGTTCTTTCAACAATTCAAGGTTGATTTCCCTAAGGGGAATTCTCTTAATTCCTCGCTCTTCAGCATATTTCAGGATACTACAAACTCTGGCATGAGCGTATTGCACATAATAGACAGGATTTTCTTCAGAAGTCTTTTTTGCCAGTTCCAAATCAAATTCTAAATGGCTTTCCAGTCGGCGCATCAAATAAAAAAATCTTACTACCTCCACTCCTACTTCCTCAATCAATTGGTCAAGCGTGACAAAGGTTGCCTTTCGTGTGGACATCTTAACCTTTTGACCGCCAGAAGTCAAGATGACAAATTGATGAATTAGCACCTTTATCTTAGAATCATCAAGTCCCAGGGCTTTAACCCCAGCCAGAACATCAGGATAGGTAACCTGATGGTCAGCACCAAAGATATCTACAATTAGTTCAAATCCCCGTTCAAGTTTATCAACATGATAGGCGATATCCGGCAGGCGGTAAGTAGGCTCTCCGGAAGAGCGAAGGATTACTCTGTCTTCTGGCAAACCAAAGGCACTTGCTCTGAACCACAGCGCCTCTTCTCGTTCGTAAGCGAAGCCCTTTTCCTTTAGATTCTTGACTACCTCCTGAACTTTGCCAGAAGAATAAAGAGAACTTTCATTAAAATAGACATCAAAAACTATTCCCAATCTCTCAAGCGTCTTTTTGATTTCATTGAAGATAATTTCTTCTGCAGTTTCTTTAAGGATATTCAAATCATTTTCATTTAACTTCTCTCCGTATTTTTCTAAAACAGCTCTAGCAATATCTCTGATATAATCACCTTGATAACCGCTTTCTGGAAAAACACTGTGGTGTCCGAGTAATTCCTGATACCGGGCAAAGACTGATTGAGCCAGAACTTTCATCTGATTGCCGCTATCATTGAAATAATACTCTCGGGTCACCTTATACCCGAGCCATTCAAGGAGATTGGCGATACTATCTCCAATAATTGCCTGTCTTCCGTGCCCAACACTCAAGGGCCCCGTAGGATTAGCGCTGACAAATTCTACTTGGGCTTTCTTGCCCCCCCCCCTATTTGTTTTTCCATAAGCCTCATCTCTTTGTAGGATTTCCTTGAGTGCCTGATAGAGCCAACTTTCGCTAAGAAAAAAATTGATATATCCTTGACCAGCAATTTCAACTTTTTTAATCTTGGATTCGTCTAATTCTAATTGTTTAAGAATTGCTTCCGCAATTTTTAAGGGGGGGGATTTAAGGGGTTTAGCCAGAGTCAAAGCTATGTTGCAGGCGAAGTCGCCAAAGGATTCTTCAGGTGGCTTTTCCAGAGAAATATCCTCAGGGGCTATCGGCTCTTCAGTAATTTTACTCTTTCTTATCGCAGATGAAATTTTTGGGCGCAAATAATCTTTAATCACAGTTATTATTTTACCAAAAATCCGACCAAAAAGTCAAAGTTTTTTATTCTTTTCTCTTTAAAAAAGAGATCGCTGATTCTCCTTTTAATTTCAAGAACCAGCGGTCTTTTTTACTCGGTTTGCTACACTGCTTTGTTAAATTTCTTCTTAAAGATTCTCAGACTTTTTTGATTTTCAGTAGTATATCTTTCTATACCTTTGGGTCTTTTTGAACATAACGCATCCTTTCCTGGATTGACCTAGCATTCTGCTCTAAATTTGGCAGAAACCAGATTCTTAGGGATTCCACCTCGCAGTTCGGTTGAAAGACTATAACTTTTTTTACATTTGAAACATAACACTTTGATATTTGGTGTAAGAAAGCGATTCTGTCTGTGCCTCTACCCTTTAAAACCGACGGTTCTTCGATGCCCCTTGATGTTTCCAGAAAGATACCGTAATGGGTAAATTTCTGCCTGCTAGCTTGCCCTGGCGACAATAAGGAAGAGAGTAACAAAGTAATTGCCCAGGAAATTATATTTTTCCCCATTTCGGTCTCCTATTGATTTTTCCCTTCGTTATCTCACCCTCCCGATTCTTATTTCTTTCTCTGGTCTTAAAACAGGAATTTGAACATTGTTTGTAGCGTCGGAGACTTTATCTTTTACAAATTGATATAGTTCAGTCGTGGTTATCCAACCATCGCCATTAGCATCTGCTTTGCCCTTTAGACCTAATAATGTGTAATATGTGAAATACCCGTGCTGTGCTTTTTCAAACTCTTTTGAGGGTTGACTTCCTTCGGCAGCAGCAAGGGTAGTAGCATTGGTCTCAGAAATCTTTGCGACAACCACGGGTCTTTGTGCAAGCTGAACCGTCCTTCCTTCACTGCCTGAGAAGCAAGCATCAAGAATGACCAAGACCGTATCCTCGCTTACTGCTCCAAGTTCAGAGATTTCCTTGAGTGAAACCAGAGTTGACCTTAACTCTGGGTCACCATCATAGGGCAGAAGATAGACATCGCCTTCTCTCGGATTTTTCGGGTCAGGAACACCATGCCCAGCAAAATAGATTACTTTGAAACCGCGCTTTTCGTTTAACCAGTCAGTAAGGTTTGCTTTGATAGTGCCGAGAGTAGCTTTGTCATCATACAGGGTTTTTGAATTAGCAATCCCTAATATCTTTGAGGCATATTTTGCGAATACCTCGGCGTCATTCTTTGAATACTTTGGAGCCGGAGCATTTGAGTATTTTGACAGGCCGATGATTAAGGCATAGCCGTTTTCCCTTCTTATTCTTCCTTGTGGTATATCATAATCAACATCCTCAACCATTTCCACTGGTGTGACTCCTACTTCAGCCGGAACAAGCGAGAAAGTCAAGGAGGGTTTTACAGTTGGTGAATATCCTCTGCCTTCTTTCACTAAAACCTGAATCTTTGTTTCCCTTCTTGGCAGTTCGGTAGGCATTAAAAGACTAAAAGTGGCAGTCTTTGTCTCACCAGGTTTTATATCCTCAAGATTCCGCTCTTTACCCCAGGTGGAGGCAAGAAAATCATCACCTTCAAGAATTACCCTTACCCATTTCGCAGTCCCTTTGCCTTTATTTGTTATAATAACCTTTATCCCCTCCTCTTTTCCACCGACAATGGTATTATTCCCATCCAGAGGTGATACCTCTATTCTCAAGTCTGGCGGTGGCGCGCCTTTGGGCAATTTACCAGCAACATAGGTGCCACTTCCTTCTCTGAGTCTTGTAAAGGTTATACTGTCCTCAGCACTCTTTCCTACCCAATCAGTAAGGACAATCTTTAGTGTATTATCGCCCATCTTGAGGGGAAACTCAATTTCCCGCTCGGTCTCAGTGAGTTCTGCGAAGGATTCGGTTTTATGAAGTTGGTCGTTGAGATAGACTTCCATCTTGTCCAGTTTTCGGTCATCACAAAGTCGGATCAATATTTTCACACTCTGGGTATTGACTGTGCCACCTGTTGAGGAAAAGGTTATTGTTGGTGAACTCTTATCCCAGCTCAGAAAGAAGTCTTTAACAAATTTTTGAGCGTCAGAGCTGGCCCGAATTTTTTGAGACTTCCTTTCCCCAGTATTTAGATTGAGAATTGTCACTTTATTCAGGGAACATTCAACTTGGTAGTCTGCGTATTCGGGAGCTGTTGGGACAATCCAAGAAGGTAGTCCTTCTGAAGAGAAATTCTTAAAGGCGACCTTAATCATACCACTTGCTGGTGCAGTGTTGATGGATACCTCTTTAGTCACTTTTCCTTCTTCACCCCATTGGGTCTGATAAGAACAGTCAATTTTCATGGTAAATTTGCCTTTTGGAAGTTCGCCCTTTGCTTTTATTGGGATATCAACCTTTTGCCTACCATAGCCTTCAATATTGCCCAAAAGGACAAAGTCTTTACAAATTATTCTCTCTTTGAATTCATTTTCCAAGATACAAACTCTAACTCCCGTATTCTTTGCCACTCCTTCACCGCTGTTAAGAATTGAAATGGACAATTTGCCTTCCTCATTACCGGATAGAATACCATTTCCATCAGCATCCGAGAAGGTGACGGAAGCGGCCAGTTTTGGTGGGTTAATAACCTCTCTAGGACCAAAAAATCCACCGAGATTCAATTCCAAAGACACGTAAGGGCCTTTAAATTCAGATCCCTTGTATTCAACCTTATACCGGTAATCATTTACATCCTTTATCGTAAAACTAGTCCCTAATATCTTTGTATTCATCATCCCAACGGATAAAGACAAAAATTCAGAGTGCAGACCTATGCCAAAATCAATAAACTTTGCTGGCGGTCCCATATATTCTGGATAATATTTTAAGTCTTCACTTTTTGTAAGATGGCCCCAATTACAATATCTAAAATATATATTAAAATAAGAATCTAACTTTTTAGTATATCCGAGGCTTGGGGCCGGCAAACAAATACTAAATATTAGCGGGAAATAATAACTTGTTGAATTATTAATTTTTTTAGACAATGTAATTTTATAATAATCATTATAGGGATATACTACCTGTTTGGAGTTATCTGGGATAGATTGTATACCATATATTTCTGTTTCTACCATCCCTGGCCCCCAACCTATGCCCCCTCTGCCCAGATGTAGGTTATAAAACAAGGGATATCCACCTCTCGCACCGAAGATATCCAAGTAATATTTGGGTGCCCAATACTTGGGCTTTACTACTTCACTGCCATAAGTTATATTTTGGAACGTAACAAAACCGCTAACGGCCAATATCATAAATAGATACTTTTTCATCGATGCCTCTCAAACAATTTTAGTCTCACTACCTCCACCTACCCAGCCTGAATTCCATTGCACCACCTGGCGCCAACAACTGCGGAGTCTGCTTCCCATTGGTTACCCTCGGAACATTGCTGTTCAAATAGTTCCATAGTTCACCAACCGTTATCCAACCGTCGTTGTTGCCATCCGTATCTCCATACTTCTTTAACCCTAAGGTTAAATAATAGGTAAAATAGCCCTGCCCAGCCATCTCATATTCTCCACTCTCCTGATTACCGGAGGAAGAATTAAATACGATGCTCCTGGTAAATTGTGGTTCCTCTATTTTTATTACTACCGGTTTTTGAGCCAGTTCAGGCGTTCGTCCGCCCTGTCCAGAAAAACACGCATCAAAGAATGCTACCACAGTATCTGCACCAGTATCCTCCAGAAGACTTAAAACTTCACTCTGAGAAATAAGTGTGCTCTTCAATTCTACCTCAGCATCGTAAGGCACTAAATAAGGCTCGTATTTCAGAGTGGATTGATTTAAGATAGGGACTCCGTGTCCTCCATAATAAAAGACAATAAACTTAGGATTCTTCGGTCTCAATTTTTCTGTTATCGTTCCCTTCAGCCTATTGCCCGAAGCCTCTTCATTCTTAAGAAATAAGATGTTTTCCGCAGGTATGCCAAAGAGACCAGCGGCATATTCTTTGAAAATCTCGGCATCCCTAACCGAGTATTTCAGTTTCTTAACACTGGGATAGTCCTGTATTCCCACTATTACCGCATAGCCGTTTTTACGCCTATTAGCAAAGAGGTAGGGCGAGGGAAGAACTGGCTCTATGGTCGTCGGTGGTGGCTCTTTGCCAGCCGGCAATAATGCTACTCTTATTTTCTCCTGATTGGCTGGACTTTCGCCCCAGAGATTTTCTCTAACTTCCACTGTTAATTCAGCCTCTTGCTGTAAAGGTTCAGTCGGTAAAATTGTGCTAAAGGTTTCGCTTCTGGTCTGGCCAGGTCCAACTTCGCCCAGTTTCTTTATTCTACCTCCCAGCAGTTTAGTCAAATATTCACTCCCAGAGAGGACTACCTCGGCTTCACCCCTGCCCTGGCCAGTATTCTGCACTGTCACCACAAAGCCAGCATTCTCCCCGCCACGCCACAAGTTCTGGTTGCCCAAAAGGGAAACGGTGTAAGAAAGTTTTGGCCGGGCTGTGGGTGAGCCACTCGCAATTTCCTCGGGTTTTTCTCCAGGCTGAAGTTTACGCCTGAATATTGTAGTTTCTATCACATTGCTTGATTTATCACACCAATCCTTAGCAGAAACCTGAATTTTATTGTAGCCTATAGACAGGGGGACTTTTACGGAAGTCTCAAAATTCTTTCGCTTGCCACAATTGAATGAGGCTAATTCGCTCCCGTCTTTGGTAACTTGCACTCGCCCCAATTCTACATCATCGCTGGCTTGCAGGCTCAAAAGCAAAGCGTCGTTGGTCGTATTATAGATGGGTTGGTTAAAGGGATAAGAAACCGTAAGGGTAGGGTGTGTGGCTTCGTTACGAGAGGAAAGAAGATAAGAGACAACTTCGCTAGCAACATAATCAATGAGAGAATCGCTTTCTTGGGAAGACCAAAACCATTTCTTGCCCACTGTCTTCTTCTCCCTACCAGTGAACATATCTGTATAGCGGAACTGGATTGTATATTCAGTATGGTAGCCTTCTCGTAACGCTAAAATTTCACACAATAGACCAACGCAGAGTCCTATCCCACCGAATGTGGCGACCACTATGATTCTATCTTTTTTCGTCGGCTTTTCAACAAAAAGCGGCACCGTTGCTGCAAATATCGCTCCTTCTATCGCTCCAGTGACAAAAACCCCCCGCCCTATCCTCTTGAGCTTCCTTTTTTGCTCATCAGTTTGACCCTTTTTTTCTATTCTAATTTGGCGAAGCTCCACGAAAAAGTCTGCTTCGTCTACTGGTCCGTTTTTTACCCAATGAGGTAATGCTCTTTCAATAAAGTTGTAGTCTCCTGTCAGATGAATCTTCATGACACTGGGTGGTTCGTTGATTTGCTCTGAAGGTGTAGGATATTCCGTGGCTTTAGTTTGCTTCGGTCGAGGCTTCTTGGTCCTGCCTACTTGGGCATTGACAGAGCTCGCAAATGTCAAACATATTGCGACAACTAGGGATGTGATTCTTTTGAGCATAACTATACCTCCTTAAATAGAGATTAACTCTAAGACTTCTGTAAAATTCATAACCTGCTGATATTTTGCAGGTTATCTGATTATTTTTCTTGACTTTTCCTCCAGCTTTTGATATAATTTAACTCGTTATAAACAAAAACCTTACATCAAAAAACA
>JBFLXN010000132.1:0-7718 GCA_040755715.1 Candidatus Edwardsiibacteriota bacterium | reverse complement strand
CCAGGTCTCTGAGGAAGCCTACCATAATTAATCAAACCTTCGTCAAGAGACCATTACGACCAATTCTATATTTCTAAATGACCAAAAATAACTCAGAATTTGCACCGAAATCGGTGAAGCCCCAAAATTCAAGAAAATATTAGAAAAAAGATGTAATCTTGATTCCGGAAAAGCCATTTGAGATTGATGAAGTCTGTAATGTGATTACGCGCCGACACGGCAGAGGGAAACATTTTAGTGTAGTGGTCGTGGCCGAAGGAGCTAAATTTGCTAAAGGATATGAAGAAGAAGATGGGCTGATTGTTCAAGATTCCAAGCCAGATGCCTTTGGACATATGAGACTGGGTGGTATCGGAAGCGTCCTAGCGAAAGAGATTGAAAAGAGAACCGGCTTTGAAACAAGAGTCACTAGTCTTTCTTATTTGCAACGCTGTGGGACACCTACCGCTTTTGACCGGATTTTAGCAACTCGTTTTGGCCTCACAGCCGTAGACCTCGTTAAGAAGAGTGAATTTGGCAAGATGGTAGCGATTCAAGGGAATCGCATTATCGCCTTAAATTTAGATGAAACCGTTGGCAAATTAAAGACGGTGGACCTAGAAATTTACAGCTTTGCCGAAGTCTTTTTGGGGTGACTGCTAAAGAGGATCTATGCCAGATTGTGTATTTTGTAGAATTGTAAATGATACAGAACCCGCAAGCGTACTTTACTCAGACGAGAAAGTAATGGCATTCATGGATATCAGGCCTGTCAATCCAGGACATGTATTAGTGATTCCCAAAATCCATACGGCGTATATCTCAGAATTAGATGAAGAGATGGGGACACATCTTTTCAGGATTACGATGCGTATTGCGGAAGCGGTTAGAAAATCAGGTGTAAGATGTGATGGAATAAACTTATTCGTAGCCGATGGAGAAGCTGCTTTTCAAGAGGTTTTCCATTTTCATCTTCATATAATTCCCCGTTTTAAAAGAGATGGATTTGAATTAAAATTTGGTCCAAATAATCTTTTGAAATCAAACAGAGAGGAATTGAATAGGATTGCTACGAGGATTAGGAGGAAGTTGGAAAAATAAATTATGAACTTTTATTCTGGGCTGTTAGATACGCTCGAACTGTTAACCAATAGTGATTTACTGTGCACTTTCAGAGGGAGGTTAAGACAATGGAATCAAAGACAAAGAGACCGCACGGCGAGATTCACATCTTCAAAGAGCGTTGTAAGGGATGTGGTTTCTGTGTGGAGTTTTGCCCGAAAGATGTATTAGAATTTTCCGAGGAATTTAATCTCAAAGGCTATCATTTTCCTTATGTAAAAACTCCTGAGGCTTGCACATACTGCCGGTTGTGTGAAATGCTCTGCCCGGAGTTTGCTATCTTTGTGACTCTCAAAGAGGAAGCCTTAGCAAAAGAGAATCATTTTAAAAATACAAGGAGGCAGGCATATCAAGACAGAACCAAATAATCGGAGCCTGTGGATTGATTTGTAATGGATGTGACATTTTCCAAGCTTCAAACAATCCCAAGATCGCACAGCAAATTGCGAATTGGTTTAAGAAAAAGAGGAACATAAAAATAAAAATTGAAGATGTCCGCTGCTCTGGGTGTAAAGGCGATAGGACAAAACATTGGTCCCCAGACTGCTGGATACTTGAATGCTGTGTTGATAAAAAGGGATTAAATTTTTGCTATGAATGCAAAAATTTTTCGTGTAAGAAACTTAATGAATGGGCTGAAGGAAGTAAAAAATATGGAGAAGCCTTAGGTAGCCTTAAAGGAATGAGAAAGAAATGAAAAAAACAATCCTTAAAAAAAGAAAAATTATGGAAACTATCAAGAAACTACCTGAGAGTTCTTTTACTATCCTTGATTTTACGGAGACCTTCAAGAAGTTATTTCCCAAGAGAGAAGATTCTTTGGGAGTCCTTGGATAGCAATTTATCAAAAATCAAATATCCCTTCAGCCTGAGCTCAGGACGAGGGCAAAATGATATATCAAAATCCAAAATTAAGAATAAAAAGAGGAGCAAGAAAGGTTAAATTTCTAAATATGGTTACAGAACAAGGTTAAGAAAAGGAGAAGAAATGAAAGCAGACCCAAAAGGTGTTTTGACCGGCGCACATTATCTTGATGGAGATCATGCCTGTGCCGAGGGGGCCTTAGCCGCCGGCTGCCGTTTTTTTGCCGGCTATCCAATTACACCATCAACTGAAATAGCGGAAAGAATCTCTGAGAGATTTCCCGAAGTCGGCGGTATCTTTATTCAGATGGAAGATGAAATCGCGGCTTCTATTGCGATTTTAGGAGCGGTTTGGGCCGGAGCGAAGTCAATGACAGTTACTTCTGGGCCAGGATTTTCTCTAATGCAAGAACACATTGGTTTAGCCTGTATGCTGGAGACCCCTTGTGTCTTTGTTGATGTGCAAAGAGGAGGTCCCTCCACCGGTTTGCCAACATTAACTGGCCAGGGAGATATGATGCAGGTGAGATGGGGTTCTCATGGTGATTACGAAATAATCGCCCTTTCACCAAATTCACCACAAGAATGCTTTGACTTCACCATTGACGCATTTAATCTTTCTGAAAAATACCGGATCCCAGTTTTCTTGATGATGGATGAATGCGTCGGACATATGACCGAAAAAGTAGTCATTCCTCAACCTGATAAAATTGAATTGGTAGAGAGAAAGTGGTATCAGGGGCCAAAGGAGAAATATCTTCCTTTTAAGTCCGATAAAGACCTGATGCCTTTTATGGTCAAGGCGGGTGAGGGATATAAATTTCATGTGACAGGATTGACTCATGATGAAAGAGGCTATCCGATAATGTCCTGGGAATGTCAAGAAAAATGTGTCAGGCGATTGATAGAGAAGATTAGACTTAATGCGGATAAGATTGTGAAATTTGAAGAAGAAGATATAGATGAGGCGGAAGTAATTGTTCTTTCTTACGGCATAAGTTCCAGAGTAGCATTAAAAGCCATTGAGATGGCAAGAAAGGAAAAAATAAGAGTGGGCATTATCAGACTGATTGTAGTCTGGCCATTTCCGGAAAGAAGAATCAGGGAATTAGCCAAGAAAGTAAAAGCTTTTGTCGTGCCAGAGATTAATTATGGACAGATGGTCTTGGAAGTGGAGAGATGTTCAGCAGGCAACGCTAAAGCCATCTTGGTCCCACATGGCGGCGGCTGGGTCCACAAACCAGAAGATATTTTAAAGGCGATTAAAGAAGCGGTGAAATGACACCTCTACCCTTCCCTCTCCCAGTGGGGGAGGGATACCTGTCCGCCGTCACTGTGGTGGAAAGGGAGGGGTAAAAGTGAAAAACACGAAGATAAAAAAAGAAGTAAACAAATTTATAAGAGTCTTGAAAAATGAGTGGAGAGACGACCTGATCTCTGCGGTTATCTTTGGCTCTCAAGTGAGTGGCAGGACAACCCCTAATTCTGATATTGACTTAGTTCTGGTCAAAAAAAATTTCCCCCCTGAAGACTGCAAAGAAGAGAAGAAATGTATCGCTTCTATCAAAAAATCTCTGAAGAGTTTATGGAAAAAGTTTCCACCGTTCTTCTTACGCCTGAAGAAGCGGAGGAGACGAAACCTTTTTATCTGGATATGACTATCAATTCAGAAATCATATTTGACAGAAACGATTTCTTTAAAAACATACTGAAAAGAGTCAAAAAGCGATTGAAAGAACTGGGTGCAGAAAGGAAACTGGATGCCGAGGGGGACCCCTACTGGATACTAAAGCGGAATGCCAAACCTGGTGAAGAAATAGTGCTATGAATACAAAAACTCTGGCCGTGGATTACTTGGAGCGAGCAAGAAAGAGACAAAAAGCATGGCAGACCTTGTTCGCTGAAGAGGCCTACGCAGATGTGATAAGAGAGGCTCAGAGGCTTTGGAGGAGATAGTCAAGATTTCTAAAAATTTCGCAGAAGAGCGAAGCCACGCCTTTTATGGCGACGAAACATCTCTTATTCCGGCAAGCGAATTGTTTGAGAGGGAAGATGCCAAAGAAGCGCTGAAAGATGTAGAAAAGACTCTCAATCTTTTTGAAAGATTAACGAAGGAATTTAAACTTAATTCCACTTTTTCGCAAAAGTGAAAAACAAATTTTGGGAGGAAATACTTATGGAAAATACTGAAGAAGTTGTGGCAGAAAAAAAAGTAGAAGAGAAACATCCGATGGAGCCTTTGCTTCGGATGGACCGGATGCCTCATATTTGGTGTCCAACCTGCGGTTTGGGCACAGCGGTAAACGCATTCATCGCCGCTTTAGAAAAGACAAAATTAGACCTGCAAAAAGTCTGCGTCGTTTCTGGCATTGGCTGCACGGGAAGGGTGGCGGGATATATTAAACTTGATTCATTTCACACCACACACGGCCGAGCTATTCCTTTTGCCACCGGATTGAAACTGGCCAATCCAGAATTAAAGGTAGTAGTCTTTAGTGGTGATGGAGATTTAATTTCTATTGGTGGCAATCACTTTATTCACGCTGCCAGAAGGAATATAGACCTCACTATTATTTGTGTTAATAATTTCAACTACGGAATGACGGGGGGGCAATTGGCTCCGACCA
Source organism: Candidatus Edwardsiibacteriota bacterium (assembly GCA_040755715.1). Taxonomy (GTDB): domain Bacteria; phylum Edwardsbacteria; class AC1; order JBFLXN01; family JBFLXN01; genus JBFLXN01. The sequence goes on along the minus strand of JBFLXN010000132.1, from coordinate 3,126 downwards.
CACCTCTAACCGCTAACACCTCAACCACTCCCTATGGTAATTTTGAACAACCTTTTAATTTACCCTATTTGGCTGAATCTTGTGGAGCTGTCTATATAGCCAGATGGACGGTTTTGCATGTGCGGCAACTGACTAACGCCATGGCTGAGGCTTTGAGGAAAAAGGGGCTTTCTTTTGTGGAAGCAATCTCTCCCTGTCCGACACTCTATGCCAGAAGAAACCGGTTGGGCACAGGACTTAATTTGATGAAATTCTATAAGGAAAATGCGGCTATCAAACATGGAGTGAGTACCAAAGAAGCAGACATTGAATTTCAAAAACCGTTTATCGTCGGCAAATTTGTAGACAAAGAGCGGCCGACTTTTCTGGACTCAATGAATACTTGGTTTAGCCAAGTATTGGGAGAGAAATATATGAAATATGAAGTAACTGAGAGAGAAGAAGCAGAAACAGGAGTAGAAGCACTGGTGGGTGGTTAACGGACGCGACTACTTTTAATCTTGCTACTTCGGAATCAATAATCTCAAATGCTAAATCCGACCCCGTATTTAATACGGGGCTAAACTATAAATCACCCCCGCCTTGGCAAGTGATTGATGGTTCTACTCAACTTTTAGGATGGCGTCAAGGAAATCAATGGCTAAGATTGATGACCGGGGCTTTAGCTGGTTCTGGCTTTGTCTTCTTTGCCTATCCACGGCTGGAAAGAGAATAGTTCTATTCGTTATCTAATTGACAGAGCAAAATATGAACCCGTTGTTCTTCTTCGTTCTTTTTCTTCTTGCCTTTTTTATTGTTTGCTTTGTCGGACTCTGGCTCTTTTGGCTTTGGCGCTACGGACAACCTGGCAAAGATTTCGTACCAATTTTAGTTTACCATAAGATTGATACAAAATTTGAATTAGGTGGAACTTGGAATATCCCCAGGCAATTTGCTCGACAAATGAACTATTTAAAAGAAAATAATTACCAGCCACTCTCACTAAACAAACTAATTGAATACTACAGAACTGGCAAGCAACCTGTGGCAAAATCCTTTGTTTTAACCTTTGATGATGGATATGAGAACATTTACACTTATGCCTATCCAGTATTAAAAGAAAACGGTTTTACCGCTACGATTTTTGTAGTAACTGATTTCATCGGCAAAGAAAATACTTGGGATGTTAATTTTTTCGGGAGAAAATTCCGACAAATGGACTTGAGCCAAATCCAGGAAATGGCTAAAGCAGGATTTATTATTGGTTCGCATACGAAGACTCATTCTGACCTCACTAGAATGAATCCTCAAGAAGTAAAAAGAGAATTGAAGGAATCAAAAGAAATCTTAGAACAACATCTAAATGTTCCAGTCCAATTTCTCTCCTATCCATTTGGGAGATATAATCAAAAGGTAGAAGAGATCGCCGAGGAAGCAGGTTATTTAGCCGCTTGTGCTTTTTATCCGACCTGCCCGCCTCCCGCCATGGCGGGATTTGGTAGGCGGGAGAGACAAAATAATATCATAGACTTTTTCGCTTTAAAGAGGACCGGAGTTTATATCGTTGATACAACTTTTGACCTTAAGATTAAACTTAATCCAAAGAGTCCTTTATATTGGATAGAAGACATCACTGGGAGAATTATCAATTTCTGTGCCAATGGCACGATTATCTTTAAAAAGAGAGCTCTGAAAAATTCGCTCTCTGATTTCTGAGCTTCTTCAGAAATCTCAAAAAAACTCTTGACATTTCCCCCGATTTCTGATAAATTTACAGTGTTAAATATGGAGGTAAAAAAGAAATGGCTGAAAAAAAAGCACCTTCAATTTTGAGTTTTGGGATTGTGATTTCTCTTTGGTTTTTGATTCTTCTGACAGGTTTAGGATTCTTCCTGTCAAAGAGTGCTACTCCCAGTTCTAGCAAAGATGACCCTTTACGCCAAGCCAATCAGGAAATAGAAAAGAGGGCTCTGGTGATTAGCAAACAACTGGCTCAGAGAGCCAAGGATGGCTTGTTGACCACTGATGAAGTTGAAAGAGAGATTCTCTTGGAACCTCTGGTTAAGGAAGCCAAAGAAGACAATCCTGACCTGACTTACTTTTTGATTGCTGATTCTAACAGAAAAATCTCGGCGCACATAAAGAAGGAAATGGTAGGAGAAGTTTATACTCCTCCACCGGACTTTAATCTCGCCGGAAAGACTGCTTCTCTGTTAAAAGCGGAGCGCCAGTCAAAGAATGGTGAAAAAAGCTTTGAGATAATTGCTCCAGTGATGATGAAAGACAGACCGTTAGGATTTGTGGCTTTAGGCCTCCCGCTAAAGGGACAAATAGCCAATGTTGGCAATACCAAATTCTCTTTCAATTTTCTGCCAATAGGGATGGTTGGTTTGCTCGGTATCATCGGCACCATTTTCCTTATGTTTTTAGCTAATAAAAAAGTGCATCTGGCTACCGCTACTGAATATGATGAAACAGACGCAAGAATTGAATTGCGTAAGCAAGAAGAGGCGGCTCTCTTAAAGAGAATTGAGAACGCCCGAAAGACCATGAGTGACCTAGAGAATCTAAAAAGACACGAAGAAGAATTAAAAACCGGTTTGGAAGAAAAAAAGAAAGAGGATTTTGAAATTACTTACAGGTTAGAAGGGAAGAGAAAAGAATTACAGGAAGCGATGCAAAAGTTAGAAGAAAAGCAAAAAGAACTTTCTGCCACACCTGAACAGAGAATGGAAGCGCTTAGCAAAGAGGAAATAGAAATGAGTGAACGTCTATCAGCGAGAAAGCGAGAAGAAATGGCTCTGGCCCAAAAAATTGAAGAAATCCGCAAGAAAGTGATTGACCTGGATCGCAGGATTGAAGCCAGAAGAAGAGAAGAATTGGAAATTGCCCAAAGGGTGGAGATGAGACGGAGAGAAGAAATGGAGATTGCCCAGAGGATTGAAGCCAGAAAGGCGAGCGCCGGAATGCAGTGATTCCGGAGGCGAAAAAACCAAATCTTTGAATTTCAATAATTTCCTTATTTAACCTATATGTTATACTAATAGGTGTGGTAATTGTTTTTGTAATTGGATCTGTAAGTGTTTTTTAGTTGTTTTTGTCAGTAGCTTTGGTGTAATATTTACTATGCTAACTCCAGGTTCTGGT
>JBFLXN010000131.1:0-7785 GCA_040755715.1 Candidatus Edwardsiibacteriota bacterium | reverse complement strand
TGGAGCAAGAGCAATGGCAGGAGCAAAAATCATTTTCAAGACAGACCCAACTGAAATGAGACAGATATCAGAATCAATGTCTCTCAAATTCAACGAAGAAACAATCAATATGATTGATTCACTTCAAGTCGGTGAGGCGATAGTGAAGTTAGACTCAAGACCAGGCACACCGATTTTCAAGATTAATGTTCCTGAGTTCAAAGTTAACAAAGATATAGACGAAGAAAAAATCTTTGAGCTAATAAATCAGAGATTTGATTGCAAACCAATTCCAGAAGAGGAAAAGCAAAGAGTTCTTAATATGATTTTTCAAGAACTTGAAAAAGAAAAGCCCAAGGCAAAGACAATGCCAGAAATAAAGCAAGAGGCAGAAACCTCGGATAAAAGAAAAATTTTGCAATTGCTGAATGAAATAGCGACAAATTCATTTCTCACGTTTACAGAACACATAGATAACTTGAATTTTCATAGCGTTGCTGATGCAGACAGAATTAAAAAAATTCTTCTTGAGAAGAATTTTGTTAATGAATACAAAATCAAGTTGAAGAAAGGAAGAGGTTCACTTGGCTCTTACCTTGAGTTAACAGAAGAAGGCAAAAACTTTCTTCATGAGAATGGCTTCAAACCAAGTAACTCCTACGAAGGCAAATCTGGCTTTTTACATGCTTTAATCGTCCATAAGCTCATCAAACCTTTCTATGAAAAAAGCTATGAAGTCTTGATTGAAGGCAAAAATAAAGGCTATGACTGTGACTTAGGCATTTACAGAAGCGACAAGGCAAAATGTGCTGTAGAAGTATCTGTGACAACGACGCCAGAAGACGAGATAAAGAATATTAAAAGAGACCTCAATTCAGGCTACGAGAATGTTCAAATAATTATAGTAGCAACGAGTAATAAGGACAATGCCATAGTAGAAGATGAAGAAAAAGCAATGGTAAAGAAGCAAGCCTTAAGAGAAGCCTTGATAAAAGAATTTGATAAAACCACACAAGAAAAAATCCAAATTCTCACTCTCAAGCAATTCAGAGACCTAACTTAACAAGTCTTAAACCCGGCAATGAGAAACTTAGCAGAAAAAGTCATAATTGAAACAGAGCCATCTTTTCGTAGCAAAGACAAGAGACTTGCATCACTCTCTCGCCCAAGGAGAATAATTTTATCCTTCAGTCAACTTAGTGAAGCTGAACTCGCGATGAGAACCAAGTTCATTAAACAGATAATAGCAAGAGCAATATCAAGGCTAGAAAAAAATCGCTTAGAAGAAAATTTTGTTGACAAACCCGAGCAAAAAGTTGTATCATTATAAAGCAAAAATAGACAGGCCTCTGAACAAGCAGCATCAAGCGAATGGTTCAAAATAAATTAGGATAATTAAAGATGCGGGAGTAGAAATGAAAGATAGGTGGCGTCAAGAAATTGAGAGAGCCAGACCCAAGATTACGAACGAATGGAAGAAAATACTAAAATCTATTGCTGGGCTCAAATTGAGTGAAGAACAGAAAGATCTAGCTTTTACATACCTTCTCTCTCGTATGCTCTATCTCACTCCTCTGCCAAACAGATCACTCATAAACATTCTTAAGAGCATAATAAGTGACATCAAAAAACAAGAAGACAGAGATTGGCTCAACTGGAAAACAAGGAAAAAATTAGTTTAGTCCGATGCCGAGTGAAAAGCCGTGAGATTATGCTATCCTTTGACAAACATAGTTGCAAGCTACCTCGGAAAACAAGACTCAACTGAATTAGAGACTATTTCTAAAACACAGATTGCGCAGAAAATCAGAGCTTACTTTGAAAACCACTACAGACTTAGAAGTTTTGTTCAGTCTGTTATTCAGATTAAGATTCTAAACATAGTTGACAGGCTAAGTCAGTTCAGTTTGGCAAAAAGTCTTGCTACAACTTCTTTGGATGCTTTACCAGAACCAAAAGACAAAGGACTTGAGGCACAATTCAACTTATGGCTTGGAATAGCTTCATGGAAAACATCAAATTATGCCGAAGCTCTCACACGGCTCCATGCTTGCATTGAAAATGCTCAGTCAATACAAGACAAGAATATTCTGTGCCAAGCATTTGGCAACCAAGCAATCGTAAGCTGGAGAAAAAGCGAATATGAAAATGCAATACTTCAACTTAACGAAGCTGTCAGGCTAGCCGGTGAATGCAATGATGCTTTCAGCGAGGCAAGATGGTTCGGTATTACAGGAGCGATTCATCATCCAATGGGTAATATTTTCTTAATAACAGGAATAGCAGGAACAGGTATAAAGAGTTCCCTAGAAAAGTTTGTAAAGTATTCCGCAACAAGAAGTAAAAGGTTTTCTTTCTTATCTATAGACGACGAAGTAATAAAAGAGGGAGACCATGCTGCAACTAATCTCTACCCAAAGGTCTACGAGCCTAGTTATCGTGTACCAATGCTTCCGAGAGAGTATCTTAAGTCAATATGGAGGAAAGCTATCGCAAGAATCGAAGAAAAAGCTAAACAAATAATAAAAAAAGAAGACATAATCCTTACATTCCATTGCTGTTATTATAGTTCAAAAACGCGAGAGTATATATCTCCAGTAGATTACTCTGCACTGGCAGCACTTAAACCAAAGCATTTAGTAACATTCATCGATGATATTTACGATTGCCAAAATAGATTGATAAAAAAGCAATTCTTTGATATGCCAGAGTCCCTGGAGGATTCTTTGTTTCAATTGTTTCGCATATTAGACTGGCGAATGACGGAAATCGTTGTTTCAGGACACTGCGCTGATTATTGTGGAATTAAGCATTATCTCCTCCCTATTAAGCATCCGCTGACAACTCTATTTGATTTATTATACTCAAAGAAACGAATAGCATATTTTTCTCATCCAATTACCGAGCCGAGACAGATGATTAAGAAAGGACTTGTAGACGAAGCAGAAAGAATAATTGCTCAGTGTCAAGAACTTGTTAACCATATTAAATCAGATTTTACGGTTATGGAACCTGCTACCGTGGACGAATTAAGGATGTGGCCAGAAACAGGGAAACTATACAAACGATGGTCTAAAGGAACGCGAACAAGAGATGACCTTCTCTGGGCGGAACCAGAACCTGCCGAGCGGCCAGGTCATTACGTTTTCCCATATGGGTGGAATGAAGACGATCGGGATCTCATACCAAATGAGAAAAATGCTTCTTTGTTGAAGCATTTCATCGAACAAGTTACTGCACAAGTCAATACACGCGACCATAAGCTAGTGGAACAATCCGATATTGTGATTGCGTTTCGACCACTTTATAAAGGAAAAATAGCAACTGGTGTGCAAGAGGAATTACATCATATCGGACGTTTGCGGGAATTAAATTTGAAAATAGACGAGGGCAAACCCACTGCGATAATATGTTGTCCTAAAGAGGATATTACGATGATACCACATTACTGGTTTTGGAATGAGTTAATTCCCATACTTAGAAAGGAGGGGAAAATAGTTTGCGCAGAAGAAGATTGGAGAAACCTTGAAAGAGCTAGAGACTGTGGATTGTTATCAATTCAAAATCTTTTAGCTGTACAGGATCCAAGAGAACTTGGCAAGCAATTGCACGAGCTGTTATTGAGGCACAATCTTCATTTGAATCCCTCTTTGAGTGGAGCTCTTGATGAGTCTCATGCTGCGAAAAGACAAGAGTTGGCTACTGAAATAGCCCAGCAGTTATTGAACAAGAAAAAAGAAAAACCATATCTTTCCGAGCTTCAACAGAAATACGGATTCTTAATCGTAGAAACTACCGAAGAATTAATTCAAGAAGTGAGGAAATTCTTATGAATCAAAGGGTATTCTGTAATATATATCTTTGATTGCAACAAAATATAAAAGGAAACAAATCAAAGGAGATAATATGACAGATCTATCTGACAAGATTGAATTAAGAGTAGACCCTTCTACTCCAAAAGGTAGAGAACTAGAAGAAAAGTTCAAGAAAAAGTTTGGGGATGATGTAGTGGTCTACCACGAAATGGGGGAACTATGGGAGATTCCTTCAGCTAGAAGTGGGCTAGCTTTTCTCGTAGGATATGAAAACGTAAAGATGGCATTCCTAGGTAACGGCTATGATTAAAAAAGAGGGTCATGCATAAGTTCTGAGCACTCCTCCCAGAAAATTCTAGCCACAGCGCATGCTACGTGGCGTGTGCCACAGGAGTTACTCCAAAAAGATGCCTCCAGAATGCGGTTAGGATACTCCATGATGAAGAACTCGGGGTCTATTTCATATTCCTTGTATCCATTAGTATCACTATCGCCAACAAAAACAGACAGAAGTTGGAATAGAATAAAGAGATCGCAAGAACTACAGATAACAGAGAGTTTCGTAGTAAGTCTCTCTAAGTTTTTCTCTTTCTAAACTATTGAGTTCCTAAACGAAAGTTGGAAAAGCGCGCGGTCTTCAAAATGAGGCTAAATGTGGAAATTGTCAACCTATCTAAGAGCAAGGAGAGAGTTTCATGGAGGGAATCCTTAGATTCGTAGCAATTTGTCTGTTCATCCTTAGTGGATTTTCTGGTTTCGCGTTATTCTGTATTGCTGTGTCTGGTTCAGACAGGTTCTCAACCTCGAATCCAACATTGTGGGGGCTTTTCATCGTTGGACTTGTAGCTGGGATAATTATCATTGTCTCAGTACGTTAGGAACGATAGCCCAAAACTTCACCTAGCGGAAACAAAAGGCTATCTTGTCAAAAAATCATCTCATAGATCCTTTTTCAAATGGCAGTTCAACCTATGAATTCCAACACAAAACCAGTAGGCATCTGGATTCGTGTTTCAACTGATATGCAGGATGAAAACGAATCACCTCGAGTTCACGAGGCGAGAGCAAAAAGCTATGCAGATGCAAAAGGCTGGCAAGTAGCTGAAAAATACTTGCTTGTAACTTCAGGCAAGTCAGTTATTGAGCATCCTGAAACAAAGAGAATGTTCAATGATATTAGAACAGGTCATATCAAAGCATTGATATTTTCAAAATTAGCAAGGCTTGGAAGAAATGTCAAAGAGTTGATTGAAATTGCAGACTATTTTAGAAAATATGATGCTGACCTTGTTTCCTTGCAAGAATCATTAGACACGAGCACTCCTGGTGGTAGGCTTTTGTTCAATTTTATAGCTTGTCTGGCTCAATGGGAAAGAGAAGAAATTGCAAGTAGAGTTGCGGCGAGTGTTCCTGTTAGAGCAAAACTTGGAAGACCATTAGGCGGAAAAGCACCTTTTGGCTATGAATGGCAAGAAAAGAAACTCATAATCAATGAACAGGAATCCTTTATCTTGAAAAAGTTGTTTGAAACTTTTATCAATTGTCAGAGAATAAAGACAACAGCAAGGCTTATGAATCAAGCAGGCTATCGCACAAGAAAGAAAAAACTATGGACAGATTCAACAGTAAGAAGACTGCTCCAAGACTCAACATCTAAAGGAATCCATATTCTCAATCATACAAAATCAAGAGGTGAAGGCAAAGGCTGGGATAAAAAGCCAAAAGAGGACTGGGTTGAGCTAAAAGTTGAGCCTATTATCAAAGAAGAACTATGGACTCAAGCAAACTTAATTCTCAAGAAGAACGCAAAACCAAGAACAAAAAAGCCAAGAGCATATTTGTTAAGCGGTCTTGTTCAATGTTCAGAATGCAACAGCAAGATGTATGGCTATGCCTATGGCAGAGCAATTCCTTGTTACAAATGCAAATGTGGTGCAAAAATCTACATGCAAGAACTTGATAATGTTTTTATAGAAACATTAAAACATTATGAATTTAATCCAAAAGATTTAATCGCAGAACTGCCTAACAACAAGACATTAAAAGAGATTGATAAAGAAATAGAGATAGTAAAAAGAAGCATAGCAAAGAACGAACAAGAAATAGACAAATTGATAGGGCTACATTTCAATAAACTAATTGATGACACAACTCTTAAAGACAAAGTCTCTGTCCTTGAAGAAAGACGAGAGCAATTAAAACAAGAGAAAGCAACTCTTGAAGGTCAATCTGTTTTTCTCAAAGTTAAAGAAAACAGTCTTGATTTTGTAATGAATCAAGTAAAAAACTTTACAGCATTGCAGGAAATGATGACGTTTGAAGAGAAACGCAGTTTAATTGAGCAACTTGTTGAGTCAATCAAAATAAGCAAAGAAACAATAGAAATAAATCTCTATTTCTTTCCTGCTTTTCAAAAGAACCTAGATTTAGAGTTGTTAAAAAAGGGCGATGAATCTATGACCCTGTGAATCCAGGGCTAAGGCTGGAAATCCACCCTCCCCAATTCTTTCCGAACTTGCCCAATTCTGACCTTTGTCTTTGGAATAGGTGTAAAAAACACTATCTCTATCTGTGTAGACCAGATGCAGTGTGCCGTCTTTGCTCAGAGCCAGTTTGCGAGAGTTGTTGTAAGCAGTGGCAAGTTCTGATTTGGCAAGAGCAACAGGAAGGATGCCTCTCGTAATTCGCACATTGTCGCAGTAATAAATATCTGTTTCTCTTTGAGAAATACCCGGCTCGTCATTTGCCATGAAGAAAATTTGTTTGATGGTCTTTCCCTTAAATACAGTAAGCGGAATTTCTCTATGATACCACTGATTAAAATAGACTGAGTTCAAATTTGTATTCCACTCCGCAAGTCTTCCGTTCTGGTCTTTTGTCGTTCTCCAGTAATTGGAACTAACAGTTCCATCAGTGAATTGAAGTTGGATAGAACCACGCATATTTGATGTCTGCCCCGCTCTGATGTCATAGATGAGATAATATGGTCTGATGGTAGTCCAGGTCGGAATGGGAATATTTACATTATCCTTTAATGTAGTCAAAGCCCAGTGGTCTCCAGTTACAGGTTTCGTGCAGACTAAGATTGCATCTAAATTATTCCCCTCAGTTGGATTTACCGCTCCTTCAAAGTTTTTCACTGTCTTCGTCCATAAATCTACATATCCTCCTGTTCCTTTTGCAATCTGTGTATCTTCAGAGGGCGTACCAATTGGGATGCCGTCTATCTTAATATCATCGCAGTAATAGGTATGCGTTGCCGCACCGGTGGTAATGTCTGGTGAATCATTAGTCATAAAGAAGACTTTCTTAATAACCCTTCCGGCAAAATTTGAAAGTGGAATTACCCTGTGATACCACTGATTGACATAAGGTAAAACAGTGGGCCATTGTCCTAAGAGATTGTTCTGGTCATTAAGCATACTCCCCCAACTGAATTTGGCATCGCCAGTTCCATCGGTAAATTCTAATTGAACTGAGCCACGCAAGGGACTATCTTGATTCGCACGGATGTCGTATTCAAGGTAACTGCCGGAAGTGACAGTATAGTTTAAGTTGTCTCGCAAGACAATATTTTCGTTAGTATAGTGGTCACCAATTGCGTCATTTGTGCGGACAGTTACTCCATACATTCTGGTGCCTGTTGGAGTGAGTCCGTCTGTTATTGCCAAATCCCACCATTCGATATTGTAACCAAAAGGAACTGAACTAACCGCAATATCGTCCACCCAATAATCTCCCCGGAGACAGAACCACCTAACATATCGCGGGTATGTTCCGTAAGCATTGAGCAAATCTGTATTTAAATCCCGCTGAATGGTGTGCCAATAGCCATCACAGTATTGCGTGCCAATACCGTAAATTGCATACCAGGTATCGTATCCATCAAACCATTTAGAAAGTCCCGGTTCATAAGGATGATATTCAAGATAGTAGTTCTTACCGTCTGTTCCACGCACATTGACATAGAAACAAAAATCATTTGTATCTT
>JBFLXN010000130.1:0-7823 GCA_040755715.1 Candidatus Edwardsiibacteriota bacterium | reverse complement strand
GGGGTTACAATTCCGAAAGTTGCCAGTGGCAAGTTTCGGAATGTCATATCCCGATAGAATCGGGATGTGAAAGTGCTGTGTGACTCCCGAAAAAAGTTACGGAATTTATGTCACACAGCACTAGAATAGAAACATTCGTTCATTGTTCTGCGTTCTCTGCGATATTTTCCGCCAGAAATACCGCGGATCTACTTCTGGCAGGACTGTGTAATCTGTGGATAAAATTATGAATTCTGAACTAATTGCTCTTTTAACTAAAGAAGCTGAAGAGGAAAAAGAAAAAATTCTCAAGGAAGCAAAGGAAAAAGCAGAAGTAATTTTGCTGGAGGCAAAATCCGAGACTTCTCAAATAATAGAATCCCACAGACAACAATTGGAGAGAAACCTAAATAATGCTTTGATGAGAAGCAAAAGCACAACCAATCTTAAAGCCTCAGCTTTAGTCTTACAAACAAAAGACAAACTTCTTGAAGAAATATTTGAAGAGAGCAAAGGGGAATTTGGCAAGCGATTTAGAAATGAAGAGTATGCTGAGATTCTTAAGAAATTACTTGAGGAAACACTTTCCAATTTTTCTTCAAAGATAATAATAGAAGTGGCTGAAAATAATATAGCTTTAGCAAAGAAAGTTATAGCAGAATTTGAATTAAAGGATTTTATCTTGAAACCGAGCGGAGAAATTACGGGAGGGGTAAGGGTCTCTTCTGAAGATGGCACATTGGTGGTAACTAATACATTTTCCTCTCGTTTAGAAAGAGCCAAACCGTTTATTATCGCTGAAATTGCCGAGATTCTGTGGGGATAAAATTTCAGAGGACAGAAGACAGACTTTTCAGACCATCAGAAGACAGAGTCTGGCATCTGTCTTCTGTGTTCTGTCATCTGTTTGTATTATGCCTTCTGATTACGGTTATATTAATGCTCGGGTTAAGGGAATACATAGCCGACTAATTCCTGAGAATCGCTATTTGGAATTGTTGGCATTGCCCTCTCTTTCCTCTTTTGCAGAGGCACTGAGTGGATTGGGTTACGGGAAAGAATATCAAGAAGCACTGAGCCGACATACTGGGCTTAAAGCAATAGAAGAAGCTTTAGCCCGTAATTTACAATCTACAACCCGTAAGATTCTGAAAATGACCGAAGGAAAACCAAAAACCCTAATCAGTATTTTTCTCAAACAATGGGACCTCTATAATTTAAAAACAATCGTCCGAGGCAAACATAAACAAAGACCAGAAGAGGAGATTCTTGCGCAACTATTGCCAGCAGGTGAATTGGGTGAATTATTTCTGAGTGAGCTTTTAAGGCAGCCAAATCTAAATGCCATTGCTGATACCCTGGCAAGCTGGGGGCACCCTTTTGCTTTGCCATTGACTCAGCAAGTGGAGAACTATGAGAAGTCAAAAGACCTTTCAAGGTTAGAATTCAATTTAGACCACTACTATTTTCAATGGGGGGTGGAGAAAAGCAGAGGATGGAGTTATAGTGAAAGAGAAGTAAGGAAACTCATTCAGAAAGAAATAGACATTTTAAATTTCAAGACAGCTTTGAAATTGCGGGAAGAAGATTTAGAATTCACCCAAAAGGTGCAATATTTTTTATCGGGCGGTAGAGAAATTCCTTACGCAGTTTTTATTTCACTTCTTGATGTTAGAACCCTTACTAAAGCAAGATACCAACTACAAGGAACTTTTTTCTCACAATTTCTCAAAAGAAGTTCAACAAGTGAATTAGATGAAAAGATATCTTTGCTTTTTAATCATTTTCTCTGTCAACTCTATAGAGGAGATCCTTTATCCGTAGATGTGGTGATTGGCTTTCTCTATCAAAAATATAACGAGATTATCAATCTCCGATTGATTGCTCGTGGCAAGGCCTTCAATATTCCTGCAGAGAAAATACAAGAAGAATTGCGGCTTTTTTAGTGGTGGAGACTTTCGCCGAGAAGTCAGAATTGATCCGTAACCCAGTCCTTTAGGACTGGGTTTCTTTCAGGAATGATGATTGACTTTTCACGACTAAATGTGATACAATACAAACATGAATTTTTTGCCGTATCGGAATTTCAATCCGATACTGAGTTGTAATCTTGGTTTTTATCGCCGTAATCAAACCCAACCTGTCCGTTGCTCCGAGCCTGCCCGTCCTTCTCTGTAGCTACTTCAACGGCCAGGGATGTAAAGCCGACGGTCAGGAACGAAGTGAGGGTTATCTTGAAACAAAAGATTGGCTCTTTTGTAGCTTTAGATTTGGAGACCACAGGGATAAACCTTGAGACTTCAGAAATCATTGAATTGGGTGCCGTAAAAGTAGAAGACGGAAAAATTACTCAACGCTTTTCCCAATTGTTGAAACCAAAAGGTCTTCTTCCTCTTTCCATTACTCGCTTAACCGGCATTAAATATCAAGATTTACAAAATTGTCCATTATTAGAAACAATATTACCTCAACTTCTTGTTTTTCTTTCCGAAGAACCTTTGGTGGTTCATAATGCTTCATTTGACTTTGGTTTTCTGAAGCGACATACCCAATTTTCAAATGAAGTCTTTGATACTCTAGAACTTGCACGCCTTCTTTTACCCACTTTGTCTAATCATAAACTTCCTACGCTACTTGAGTACTTTGCCATTCCATTCCAGCAATCTCATCGGGCTTTAAGTGATGCCGAAAATACTGCCAAGCTTTTTTTAAAACTTTTAGACCTCCTGTCTTCACTTGAACTTGGGACTTTACGGATAATAAATCAGTTAGTTCAAACCACTGATTGGACATTTAAGGAAATATTTGCTTCCAGGCAAAAGAGAGCACTCAAACAAAAATGGGTAAATAAAGAGGCGAAGGGGCAAAAAAGTGAAAAGGCAGAAAGACAGAAATGCAAAAGTATTCAAGACATTGACTTTGCGGAATGCGAAAAGTTTTTTAAGAGAAATAGTATTTTCTCTAAATGTCTCGATGGATTTGAACATCGTTTAACTCAGGTAAAAATGACCGAGGCAGTGAAGCAAGCCTTTGAAAGAGAGGAATTCTTAATAGTGGAGGCGGGAACGGGAACCGGAAAATCCTTAGCCTATCTTATACCATCCGTTTTGTGGGCAAAAGAGAAAGAGAAAAGAGTTGTTCTTTCTACTTACACCAAGAATCTTCAAGAACAGCTTTTCTATAAAGACATTCCTGTCTTGAAAAATATTCTTGGTAACTTTAACTCAGCCCTTTTGAAGGGACGCTCAAATTATCTGTGTCTACGAAAATGGACAGAAGGATTAAGAACTAGCAATCATATTTTTACTGCAGAAGAGCGAAAATCTCTTTTGCCTTTGGTGAAATGGGTAGAAGAAACAGAAACTGGCGACATCTCAGAAAATGCCGGTTTTTCTCTATCGCAAAAAACAAATTTGTGGTATAAACTTTCTTGTGAAGGAGGAGATTGTTTCCCCAATGAATGTAAATTTGCTTCCCAATGTTTCTTGATGAAAGCTCGGATAAAAGCAGAAAAATCACAAATCATCGTAGTGAACCATTCTTTGCTCTTTTCTGATTTGGCTTCTGAAAATGCTATACTTATTGATTATGATTGTTTGATTTTTGATGAAGCCCACCGAATAGAAAAAGTAGCCAGTGAACAATTGAGTATTTCTTTAAATTTTTTTGATTTCTACAAAGTTTTAACCAGTTTATATAGTTCACAGCCAATAGAATCGGGACTGTTAGTTGTTATCAGAGAAAGACTCAAAATGCCAAAGGTGAAAAAAATAATGCAGGATTTCTTCTCTAGAAAAGTCAGAAATTTAATCAGAGACATTAGAGAAACAGAAAATATTATTAAAGACTTCTTTCAAAATTTAACTTTGACACTACAGAGATTAACAAACGATTATCCGAAGCGGCGCTACCGTGAGAATGACGAGTTCCTCTCACAGACAAAAGAGTGGGGTGGAGGACTTGAAACAAATTTGAGACACATAGAAAGAGAACTATCAGATTTAAAAGAGGGATTGAGCGAAAATGAAGCCTTTCAAGAGATAAGTTTGAGCCTTTTAAGGGCTATGCGAGACTGTCAAATCTTGCGAAATAATTTAATTTTCCTTTTGAATGCTAAAAATGAAGATTATGTCTATTGGGTAGAGTGGGAAAATAGGACTGAAGCCTCTCCTGAACCAAATAACTTACTCAGCAGTTATTTAATAGCGGCTCCCCTAGAAGTTGGACCACTTTTGGCAAAAAAACTTTATGCCCGGATGAAGACAATCATTTTTACTTCTGCTACACTTAAGATAGGCGATAATTTTGATTTTTTAAAAAATTGTTTGGGGCTTGATTTGTTTCCTTCAGAACGTCTACAAACAATAGCTCTGGGTTCTGTTTTTGATTTTCCACGTCAATCTCTTATTCTTATTCCGTCTTATCTTCCCTTACCTACTGAAAGAATTTTTTCAAAGGAGATTGGAAATTTTTTAGATAAATTACTTTTGACAGTTAAACGAGGTTCGCTCATTCTTTTTACTTCTTGGCAGATGCTGAAGGAGATGTATTCTACTTTGAAAGATGAGTTAGAAAAAAATCAGATTCTTCTTTTGGGGCAAGGATTTGACGGATCGTCACCTCATCTGTTGGAGCGTTTTAGGGAAGAGAAGGACTCAGTTCTTTTCGGCACAGAAAGTTTTTGGGAAGGAATTGATGTGCCTGGTGAGGCACTGGAGGTTTTGGTTTTGGTTAGACTTCCTTTTCCAGTGCCCACCGACCCCTTAGTGGAGGCCCACTGTGAGAGATTACAAAAGAAAGGACTGGACCCTTTTTATCATTACTCTTTACCTCAGGCAGTAATGAAGTTATCTCAAGGATTTGGCAGACTCATTCGCACCAAAGAGGATAAAGGGATTGTGCTCATTCTTGACAAAAGAATTGCGATTAAACATTACGGTCAGGTTTTTTTGGCAAATTTACCTACTGAATACAAAATTTGTCGAAATGAAAAAGAATTATTACAGGAAGCAAAAAGATTTTTTGGTAGTGTAATGTAAGAGATAATGCCAGAGATTTCCCATTTTGCGAAATTGTTCATCTTATTGGGTCTGATGTTTTTATTTTGTGGTGTCTTGCTAATAATAATTAGTAAGATTCCCTTTTTAGGACATCTCCCGGGAGATATTAGAATTGAGCGACCCGGATTTCGGGTTTATTTTCCACTGGTTACTTGTCTTTTGCTATCTATCGTTTTAACCATAGTTTTAAATTTAATTTTGCGGAAGTGACTATGAATAACCACAAATGAACACGAAGTGATCACGCCCGTAGTGTAGGGCTTTATGCCCGTAAAAACCTACACCAATAAACGGTCTACATAAAAGCTTACGCCCACAAGGGGCTACACTACAAAAACTCACGAATTTATGAGACATAGCACTACTATGAGCTACGAGCCAATAGCCATGAGCCGACAGATTGCAGAAGGTGTTAATTCATCTTCAAAGTGGATTTTTTATGTTGAAGCAAATGCTATTATGGGTTGGTTTTAATATTTTTGTGCTGGCGATGCTCGCCTTGGATTTGGGGGTTTTCCATCGCAAAGCTCACGCAATCAAGGTTAAAGAAGCATTTATGTGGAGCGCTTTTTGGATTGCTCTGTCCCTTTTCTTCAATTTAGGAGTTTATTTCTGGCGTGGTAGTGAGACAGCACTTAAATTTCTGACCGGTTATCTACTGGAGAAGTCTCTTAGCGTAGATAACATCTTTGTCTTTCTAATGATATTTTCCTACTTTTGTGTTTCTCCTGTTTACCAGCATAAAGTTCTTTTCTGGGGTATCCTCGGTGCACTGATTATGCGAGGGATTTTTATCGCTACAGGTATAACACTCATCCACAAATTCTACTGGGTCATTTATATTTTCGGAGGGTTTTTGATTGTAACTGGCATAAAAATGTGTTTGCAGAAAGATAGGGAAGTTCATCCGGAAAGAAATCCAGTACTCAAACTCTTTCGTTTATTTATGCCTGTTACAGCTCAATATAAAAACGGTAAATTCTTTGTGAAGGAACACCAGCATTATTTCGCTACTCCCTTGTTCATTGTTCTACTGGTGGTTGAAACCACTGATATTATCTTCGCCATGGACTCTATCCCTGCCATTCTGGCTATTACTACTGATCCTTTCATTGTATATACTTCTAATGTATTTGCAATTTTAGGGCTCCGCGCTCTTTACTTTGCTTTAGCTGGGTTTATGCAATTGTTTCATTATCTTCATTATGGGCTTGCTCTCATTCTGGTGTTTGTTGGAGTAAAAATGTTACTTGCCGACATCTACAAGATTCCAATTGGCGTTGCCTTAGGAGTGATAGTCATCGTGTTATTTATCTCTGTGATAACTTCCATTATTCGGCCACGCAAAGTAGAAATCATCTTACCTGCCTCTCAGCCAGAAGGAGAAAGGTAAAGAATGAAAACTCCTATTCTTTGGTTTTTTTTGTTGCTTTTTTTTTCTGGGTGTGCCACTCTATTCTTCCAACCAGCAGTATGGAAGGAACCACCTCTGGTGCGGATAGCAATTCTAAAAAACATCAACTCAGTTAAAGTAAGTAGTAATACTCGTTTTCAGATTACTGATGGCAGAAGAGTTGTTTCTCTATCAACTGGGGATTGCTGGACTTTTTCTTGTGATTCTTTAGGACTTACCATTCTCAATGAGCGGTCACGCCGAATAAAAGACCCCACCTTGCCGGTTCGCATCTTTGCTACTGAAAAAAATGGACAAATTATTATTGGTAATAAGAAATATCGGGAAGCCATAGAAATCCGGCAGGCAAAGACAATTCCCAAATTGCTCGTTATAAATGAACTAAATATGGAAGATTACCTCCGAAGTGTAGTCCCAGCTGAAATCTGTCCGATTACTGAAAAAGAAATTGAAGCCGCTAAAGCGCAAGCCATAGCCGCTAGAACTTATGCTTTAACCCGTTTAGGAAGTCACAGTGACGAGGGCTATGACCTTGAATCTACGGTGGCTGACCAAGTCTATAATGGGGCAGGGATAGAAAACCCATTGACAGATGAGGCAGTAAAAGAAACCAGAGGGATTTTTGCTTTTTTCCAAGGTCAACCAATTGTCGCTTACTATCATTCTACCTGCGGGGGCAAGACTGCCAATGTAGAAGAGATTTGGGAACGTCTCCCAGTTCCCTATTTAAAAAGCATTGATGATGAAAAATTCTGTCTAAGGTCTCCGCAATTTCAATGGCACAGAGAATGGAGTAGAGAAGAAATACAAAAACTGATTGATAAGAATCTCTCTGGGTTATTTAAATTTCCTTCAGAAATTGATATGGGTCTCTTACTTGATATTCGTATCTTGGGGAGAAGTATTACAGGTCGCATTAAATTATTAGAAATTATAACTACTAATGGGTATTTTCCTCTTTATGGAAATAAAATAAGAGAGTTTCTTATGAAAGACAGAAAATCACTACCCAGTCTATTCTTTGATTTGAAGGTGGAAAGAGAAAATGGAGTAATTGAGAGAGTGATAATTGAAGGAAGAGGCTGGGGACACGGTGTTGGGTTATGCCAATGGGGAGCAATTGGTAGAGCAGAAAAAGGGAGAAATTTTAGGAAAATTTTGAAGGATTATTATCAGGAAATAGAATTGGTGAAAAAATATTAAATCAAGAGAGCTGTGAAAAACTTGCTCCCTTTAAAAAAAATGTGTTAGCTAAATTTCAAAAGTGAACCATTTAAACTTCAAAAGTGAACTGCTGTAGATCACTGATTTTTACTCTTTGAACATCGATAAGTTTGTTATTACACCAGAATCTGACCTCAGCTATGCCG
>JBFLXN010000013.1:0-27402 GCA_040755715.1 Candidatus Edwardsiibacteriota bacterium | reverse complement strand
CTATGACATTTTCCGGACTGCGTGCCCGCCAACCCTTGCCAAAGATTCGGTGACAGTAAATGCAACTATAGGGGCAGGCTCGGGAGGTAAAAATAGGGGCATAATTTCTCTCGGCCAGAAAATTGCTTGCCTCAGGATGCCAGAGATAGTCTTCAAGTCGGATTAAATCCCAAGCGGGAAAAGGAATCTCATCTAATTCACTAATAAATGGGCGAGGGGGATTAAAGATTATCTGGTGAGATTGTCGGTAAGCAATTCCTGAGAGTTTGTCAAAACTGTGGTCAAGAGCTAAACAATCTACCAGTTCGGCAAAAGTCTTTTCCCCCTCCCCAATCACGACAAAATCAACATTCTTATCTTTTAAGACCTCTTGGGGATAAAGGGTTGCCTGAGGTCCTCCCACTACTATCCAGCAATGGGAGTTGTAAGCCTTCACGGTCGCCGCAATATCTTGAAGGGTTCGGTCTTCATATAAGAGTGTTGATAGTCCTACCATTTGTGGTCTAAAGGCGGTTATCTCTTGGCGCAAATCATCAATTCCGTAATTTCGTTTCATCAGATGGACAAGTCTAATTTCAGTCTGGGACTGGCACCATTCTCTCACTGCAGAAGCCAGATAGAGGAGACCCAATGGAGGGACAATCGGGACAAGCATCCGAGCCGGGGTTGATGTTCTAACTAATAGAATCCGCATGACAAGATACGCCTCGTGGCGCCTGTGGCGCCAGTCGGCAACTAGCAAGTAGAGAGAATTAAAAATTCTTTTCTCGCTACTTGCTACTTTCTACTCGCTACTATTTTATTCAAATTCCGATACGCCAAGCTATTTAATCACGGAAGCACGGAATTAAGGAAACACAGAATTTGGTTCTTCTCCAATTTAGTGGAGGAAAATGTGACCCAAGTAAAAGAATAGACATCCTTTATCCCCCTCCCGCTTCAAAGTTTTCCTCCTGAAATCCGTTCTATTTCCTTGGCAGTTAGCTCTCCCCTAATTTTAGAGAAAAGAAACTTTAATATCAAAACCATTAAAAATCCCTCTAACATAATCCGAAAATTGAAAGTTGACTTTCCTCTTCTCCGCTCCACAAAGACAACAGGAATTTCTACCACCCTAAATCCCCTAAGGCAGGCTTTATAAAGCAATTCTTGAACGATAGCTGGACCTAAAGATACCGTGTTATCTAAGTTTATTGCTTCCAGAACCTTGCGCCGAAAACAACGATAACCCGAAGTGCAATCATAAATCTTTAGACCTAAAACATTTCTAATATATACATTCGCGAATAGAGTAATCAGATGTCTCATTCCCCGGCCAATATCTTTCCCACCTTTGACGAATCTTGAGCCTATAACAATATCGGCCTCTTTAATCTTTTCTAGGAATAAAGGGAGGTAGCAAGGTTGGTGTGAAAAGTCCGCATCCATCTCTATAATGAAATCTGCTCCCTGAGCTAAAAGATATTTTAGCCCAGCAATTCCGGCTGAACCTCTACCCCCTATTCCCTGACGATGAAGGACTTGAACCTGGGGATATTTTTTTGCCAATTCATCCGCTATCTTTCCTGTTCCATCAGGAGAATTATCATCAACGATAAGAATATTCACCCCGAGATTAAGAGCAAGAATTTCCTCTACTAGCTGGACAATGTTTTCCCTCTCACAGAAAGTAGGAATCATAATGCAAGTTTTCATTTTTTAACTATTTTCTGAACAATCCTCTTCCTTGTTTGAGATGATTCTTTAATTCTGTAAATGTCCTTATTCTCACCAGCAGTCTGAGAAGACAGCTTGGTCTCAGATAGAACTCTTTTTCGGCTTGACGGCGAAGATTTTGAAGTTTATTAGCCGAAAGTTGAGCTGTCTGGATTCCTACTACTGTTCCTGACTGGTCTGGCTCTCTCACTTCTGGCAAAATCCAGCCGTGTTTTAGCGCTTCCTCACGTAGAGGGGTCCTCTTCCGAGGAACAGGAATATTAAAAGAAGCATAATCACAACCTATCTCCTTAGCCAGGGCGATGGTCTTGTAGCAGGAAGCTTCATTCTCTCCAGGCAGTCCCAGGATAAAGGTAGCTACCGTGGTGATCTTCATTTCTTGACATAAACGAAATGTCTCTCTCACCTTTGCTATAGTAAATCCTTTATGGTATCTTTTCAAAATTTCATCATTTCCACTTTCTACGCCAAAGATAATAGTATGGCAACCGGCTATTCTCATACAATCTAAAAGTTCGTGGTCAACCAAATCAACCCGGGAGAAACATCCCCAGCTAAGATTTATCCTCTCCCTGAGCATTCCCTCACAAATATTGATGGCTCTTTCTCTTTTCACTCCAAAGGTTTGGTCTCCAAAGAATATCTCTTTTATTCCCAAGGATTGAATATAAAGGAGCTCTTTCAAAACTTCTGCTGGCGGTCGGGTCTTAAAACCTAATTGGCCTATCAGACAAAAATCGCATTTATAAGGGCACCCAAAATCGGTTACCACACCTGTAAAGGGGGTTCGCCTGGCAAATGGCCAACTATACTTATGAAAAGGAAAGAGTTTATGTTGGGGAAGAGGAATGGAAAACTCGCTCTTTTGCTCTACTTTAGAGGAAATAATCACTCTCTCTCCATCTCTAAAAATCAGATTTTCAAGATTTGAGCGTCTTCCTTCTAAATAATCTAAGATAGAACTCTCGGTATAATCCAACAGAATCGCATCTAAAAAACTATTCTTATTTATAATCTCTACGCCTTCTTCCATCAGCACATCTCCACTTCCCACCATCAAGAGATTCTCTCTTTTACTCTTGACCCAATGTAAGAATTCAAAATCCCTCTCCCAAGAAACTTCTCCGGTGAGAAAGATTATGGCCTCAATTTTCAGGTTCATTATTTTTTGATAACTCTCTTCATAGGATAATCTCTCAGCGATTGCATCTAATACTTCTACTTCAAACCGACTGGCTAAAAGTCCACTCAGGATAATGAGATCAACCGGAGGGGTAATATAACCGCTCTTAGAAACCTTGCTACAGTAACTATCCCGCAGATAGACCTTATCACCGGGGGGATTTAAAAGTAACACTTTAGACATAACATTTAACGTAAGGCCTCCACGATCTTACTTGGGGCTGGTGGACATCCTTCTACATAAATCAGGTGATGCCTTTGAGCAATTTCCTTCGTGCAATCTCCTAAACAATAAATCTGACCTTTAGTCGGCGGGATTTTTGCCTCCAATCCAGAAATAAAGTCAATCCCTTTTCCCCATATTCCATCTATCAGTTTGGGCAAACAGGAAGACCAAAGAAGTGGTGATTTTATAATCATCTCTAAAGCGGCTCGCAGAGAAATTCCACACATAGTGCAAGAATAAGGATTACGCCAATTTTTAAATCGGCCGAACTGAAAACAGTCCTCCTTGGGCTTCAAAAAGTTTTGTTTAATCCTCTCAATTTCATTTCCCTCAATCTGGGGATTAATATCTCCCACCCCTTTCTGATAGCTCAACCAGAGATGTTTTACTTTTATAGGTTCAATTCCCATCACTCGGCAGGCAACCGCATCAGCTGCCACCATATCTTTACTTACCACTATTAGTTGAGAGTTTATCTTTTTGCCAGAGAAAAGCGGTCCATCTCCCTGTAGGCCTACCAGACCATCAATTATCGTTAATTGGGGCTTTACTAATTGAGCCAAAGAGGCAATGGGAGCATGAAGTCCTAACTGGTGAAAATGCTTTTTTTCTGATGATTTTAAGAGTCCCTTTTGATTTTTTAAACTCAAAGAAACCATAGTGTTAATATGTGTCTTCAACTTAGCTAAATTGATATAATATGACTCTAAAACTATCTGAGGGATTTCAATTTCACCAAATTCCCAGTTTAGAGTTTTTGTGGGGGCGGTATTTAAATCCAGCAAATCTGCCCCTTCTTCTTTGGCTAAAGTGGTATAACCACTAATGGCAAAGGTCTCTTTGGCTTTAACACCGAGGCCGGGAGATTCCGCAATTATGAAGTGATGTGCCCCCCTCTCTTTGAAATATCTAATCACCTCTTTTACCAACAAAGGCTCAGTTACGATACCCCTTTTGGCTTTAGCCGGACAGACGATATTGGGTTTAAGGAGAATTGGTTGAGAGATAGTCTCCTTTTCTATCGTCTCTAAAATCTGACGGAGAGGCTTAACAGTGCGAGTCTTCAGAAGATAAACTATGCTCAAATCTTATCAACCTTTTTGAGCCAAGAGATAGAGGTGATGAGTTTGAAATAGATTGAACCAGTGGGGAAGATCTCTTTCCAGTCTCATCAGAAAACCTAAAAATCTTGACTTCTCCTTTTTAGAAGTTGCTTTCCATTTCCACTCTTTTCCTAAAAGAGACATAACTCTTTTTAATTCCCCCCGCAGTGGCATATCCCATGTGTCCATTGAGGGAGGAGTATCAATAGCCCCTATCTCCAAAATTTTTAAATTACAATTTTGGGCTATTTGGCGCAGTGTCTTTAATCTCATCTGTTGAGAATAGCCATGATCCCAGACCTGACCCATAAAACGATGATAGACTCTATGCAAAATAGTTCCCACATTGTAGCGATTTTGGATAACTAAAAGAATGTATTGACGAGAGACACGTTTCATCTCACTTACAAACACCTCTGGTCTAAAAAACCGTTCCAGGATACAAAAATTCCAAACCAAATCAAAAGAGTTAGAAGAAAAAGGAAAAAGATTTACTTCGCTTTGAATCAGTTGAACCTTGTCCATAGTTTCTTCCTTCTCCCAAATAACTCTAACTTTGGTTAAAAGTTTCAAAGAAGGACTGCTCAAGATTACCTCTCCTTTTCTCTTTCCAAACTCTAAACTATTTAGACCGGGCATCCCGCTAATTCCGTCAGCAGGCGATTCCAGAACTATTCTAATCCCGTATTCTTCTTGAAGACGGCTAAGGAAATTTTGCATCACCCTTCGTTCGTAAACTGTACCCAATCCTTCGTCCAAATCTAAAGGCACTTGGCTGAGACTCCTTTCTATGAATCTAACCAACTGTTCATTTGGATTGTCAGCAACTTCTAATACCTTTCTATTTTGGACTTTAATTAAATTCTTTAAAAAAACGGATAAAATAAAAAGATTAGCCAAAATAGACAATATTATCCAAATTAACAAGGCGAAAGAACTCTTTAATATTCTCATGGCCAAGAGTCACTCTCTAAAAAAGAGATTGCTTCCTATCCTTAAAAGTGTTTGCCAGTGACAGAGCATATTAGTATAACTAACATTAGCTAAGGGACAATAACATTGTTTATCTTTTATATCTTTTCTCACCTCCTCTGCCTTTTCACTAACCCAGAGCTGGCGAAAATTATAATCCGCTTCTCTCAGGTCTCCTAATACTTGAGCCTTAACACAACAAGCCCAAATCTCACCGTGAGGAGTAATGTGGGCTGAGGCATAACCGGCATAGCAGGGAATAGCCTGTCTTTTTTCTCTCAACACCCTTTTTACCAGACAGTAATATTCCTTCCGAAAGGATTGAATGATTTTGGGCAGACCAACAAATTTCTGGGTCTTAAGTTTCATTAAGAGAAAATCAACAGCCTTTACATATTTATTCAAAGGAGGCACAATATCGGCTCCTATAGTATCCAATTCTTCTCTTTCCTCGGCTATCTCGGTTACATAAGAATCTGGAGCAAGTCTCATTACTTCTTCGTAAACGACAGGAAACCTATCTACATTAAAAGTAGAAATTACTGTTCCGATGCCAATAGTTAAGTTGGGGCAGTCAAGATTTCTAAGTCTTTGATAGGTTTCTAAAACTTGTTCATAGTTACCTTCAATACCCCGAATTTCGTCGTGTCTTTCTCCAATCTCATCTATGGAGCAGTTGAGAATAATCTTTGTCTCCGGGCATAAGCTGCAGATTTCTGCCGCTGTGTCAGAAATGACTTTGGGCAAAGTTCCATTGGTGGGAATGGTAATCACTTTCGGCCGACAATAACGGTAAGCTATCTTACAAATTTCTAAAAAATCATGGCGCAAAAATGGTTCTCCACCGCTGAAGGTAATCCAATGGGGAGTCTTCCCCAGAGACAAGAATGTCTTCTCAAATTCTTCAGGAGTAAATTCTCTTACCTCATTAGAGGACTCTGCCGGTAAGGTCTGGGAGGGGGATGGATTCTCAATTTTAGCAAGGTAAACCTTTTTTCTCCAGATATTACAGGTCTTACAACGAGAATTACAATGATAAGTAACACTAACTGTCAAATTTACAGGGAGAAGATGGGGTCTACCAAATTGCCTGAAAAGTTTATAACCCAAAAGTTTTGAAGTTATCTTAGACATTGTTTTGTTATAGTTTTTGTGCTGGGGGCAATTTCCCAGATATAAGGGTTATGTTTTCTCAAATACCAATCATAAGTCGCCAGAATACGACCTAAAAGTTCCAGACCAACAGCTCCTAGTGTAAAAAGTGTTGACCTCAGATTCCATTTTGTTTCTTTTAACAAAAGTTTTAAGACCAAAAGATTATTCATTGTCTCTGGTAATTCTGCGGATGGCCATAAGTGTTTGAGATGTAAATAGCCGATGAGCTGACGCCGTCTCACTTTTAGAAAGTCGGTGATGCTTTCTGGCCCCCGATTTCTCACTCTTGCTTCTGGCACATAAAGCAACTTGTAACCTTTTTCTTTCAATAGAAGCGCAATCCAAGTCTCATCGGTAGCGGTATCCGAAGGAATTCCCTCAATGACCTTTCGGAAGGCCACCATTTCTCCGCCCTTAAAAGAGCGAGTGGCTATCTGGTGATGTAACTTCCAGAAGAGGTTGACATAAAAACCCATAAAAGTCTCTGTTTTATTCACGGGGAGGATATGAGCAGAAGTCATCCCAATCCGGGAATCACTGAAAGGGCTAACGAGGTGCTCAACCGTATCCTCATAAGGTAATGTATCTCCACATTCCAAAACTAACAAGTCTGTTTTGGCTGATTTTATAAAGAGATTGATAGCTGAAGCCTTTCCTTCTCTCTTCTCCTGAATCAGAAGTTTTACCTTTTTATCTTTCATCTTGTAATTTTTCACTATTTTGACTGTTCCATTAGTGCAACCGCTGGCGACGACAATAATTTCGTCAATAGAGACATTGACTAATCTTTGCTTTTGCAGTGCCTCTAATAACTGTCCAATGTTTGCCTCTTCATTGTAGGCTGTAATTCCCATACTGCAATTCAGCAAAGAATCCTCCTTGTGCCTACCTTCTTATCAATTCACCAATGGCAGTGAATACTTGTTCTACAGTGATATTTTGCATGCAATCCATTTTTTTGCATTTGGCTTTATAGCAAGGAGCACACTTCACATCGGCTACAATTTTCTTTCCTTTACCATAAAGGTCTATCTCTTGAGAACAGGTGGGACCGAATAAAGCGACTACTGGTCTTTTTAAAGCAATAGCCAAATGCATTGCAGTCGTATCCCCACTTACTATGAGATTACAGCAGTTAATCAAACTGGCAAATTGGCGGAGGGTATTTTCACACCCAGTATCAATTATGGGTATCTTGACTTTCTCCTTAATCTCTTCATTCCTCTCTCTTTCCTCTGGTCCACCCAATAAAACTACTTTCGCCTTTAGCTTCTGATGCAGTCTTTCTGCCAATTCACAAAACCTTTCTAATTGCCACTTCTTGGTAGCAAATGCTTCCCCACAGCCAGTGTTCAGTCCAATCAACAGGTCTCCAGCACGAACCCTTTTGTTTCTAAGAAAATCTTGGGCAAATTTTTTTTCTTCCTTCTCCAGCCTAAAAATATATGGCTCTTTATGATATTTCAAACCTGCCATTTCAAAGATAATCTCCTGATAGGTCTTTTGATTGCTTCTAAACTTTAGTTCGTCAGAGATTCCTAATTGAAAGGCATATTCTGAGCTTGCATTTAGAGGAAATATATTGCCTTCTTCACCGAGCCCAAAACCAATCTTTTTATCTGCTTTCACTAATGAAGCTAAAGCAGTAGCCTTAATTTCTTTATCCAAACAGAGCAAGATATCAAATTTTTCAATCTGAAGGCGTAAAACCGACTCCAGGCTATATTTCAAAACTCTATCAATAAGGTAGTTATTATTTAAGAGTTCCACCGCATCTGTTTCTGTCAACCAGACAATATAAACATTTTGATACTTCTTCTTCAATCCCTTAAGAAGGGGAGTTGTCCGCAAGACATCCCCGGGTGCTCCTAATTTGATGATTAAGACTTTTGGTCTCATAGGAAAATAATGAGTGCAACCCTGACACCGCGTTTTATAGAGGCAAGGTTTCTCCCCCTTAAAATAGCGACAATCTAATTTTAACTCCATAGTGGATTTTGAGATTTGGAATTTGGATTTTGGATTTTGGATTTCTAGTCTGCCTCTCCTCTGATAAACTGTTGAACTAGTGGGTTATCCGCTTTTTGAATCTCTTCAGGTGTTCCAATATAAATTACCTTCCCCTCGTGAAGCATAGCAATCCTGTCGGCAATCTTATAAGCACTCACCATATCATGAGTTACAGCAATGGAGGTAATACCTAACTTCTTCCTTAACTCTATAATGAGATTATTGATTTGGTCAGCCATAATTGGGTCAAGTCCTGTAGTCGGCTCATCATAGAGAATATACTCTGGTTCCATCGCAATCGCCCTGGCTAAGCCAACCCGTTTCTTCATCCCTCCGGAAAGTTCAGCCGGACGCATATTCTCCACTCCAATAAGACCGACTAACGCCAGTTTCTCTTTCACCATCTCAGAAATTTTAGTTAGTGACAAATCTGTGTGTTCCTGAAGTCCCAATCCGACATTTTCGCCCACGGTCATTGAATCAAAGAGTGCCGAGCCTTGAAAGAGCATCCCGAAACGCCGGCGCAGTTCAAATAATTCTGACTTATTGACCTCAGCCACATCAACTCCATCCACTAAAATTGACCCGTGGTCTGGTTTCAACAGTCCAATCAGATGTTTCAGGAGCACACTCTTACCACAACCACTTCGCCCAATAATTACGAGAGTTTCGCCTCTCTCAATGGTAAGGTTTACGCCTTGCAAAACCTTCTGGCGATGAAATTTTTTATAGAGATTTTGGATTTCAATCATTTGGGTTTATTGGGTTTGTTAAGTTTGTTGGGTTTGTTGGGTTTGTTGGGTTGACTCTTTTTGCTAAGCAAATAAGTGATTAAGCCAGAATCTATTTTAGAAACTTTTTCTGCTTGTTGATAGACAGTTTGAAAAACCTCAGTGGACACATAATTTTGATCCAAAGCAACATAAAAGAGACTTTGTACTTCAGCTGCCGAGGCCTTGGAAATAAATAGAAATTGGACAAATTCTTTATTAGAATGTCTGGCAAATCCTTCAGCAATATTAGACATTGCTGAAATAGCCGCATCAGTGGTCTGATTCTTAAGAGTAAAATCTTTTCTAAACTTTTCGCTATCGTTGATAGCCTTGTAAACCATATTGACTAATCTTCTCGCCTCTTGCCAGGCTTGCAAATCCTCAAACCTTTTAATTTTCATCTTTCACCTCAAAGCAAACTATAGGAACCCGGCAAACCCAATGAACCCAATAAACCCAATAAACCCAACAAACCCAATGAACCCAATAAACCCAATAAACCCAACAAACCCAACAAACCCTCAGCCAAAAATCAGAGAAGAAACTAGGTAGTCAAAGATGAGAATCAACACCGCTGAGGAAACAACCGCTTCGGTAGTAGCTCTTCCAACCCCTTCTGCCCCCCCCCGAGTCTTAAAACCGTGATAACATCCCATAGTAGCGATGATAATGCCAAAGAAAACCGCCTTAACAAGCCCACCAATCAAATCTCTTTTATAAAAGTAAAGTCGCAGTCCATCAAGATAGAGTTGAGTGCTGATACTGAGGGATAAAATAGAAACTAACCAGCCACCTAAAAGTGCAACGAGAATAGCAAAGATAGTTAGGACAGGAATCATAATTGCTCCGGCTAAAAAACGGGGCAAAACTAGATAATGAATAGGGTCAATCGCCAGACTTTCTAAGGCATCAATTTGTTCCGTCACTCTCATTGTGCCCAACTCTGCTGCAATAGCGGCTCCTACCCTTCCAGTAACAACCAGAGCGGTAAGAACTGGCCCCAATTCAGTAAGAACAGCCTTACATATTCCCATACCGATGTAGATTAAAGGAGCCCTCCCCCCTAATTGATAGTTAGCCTGAATGGCTGAAACCATCCCCGTAAAAATAGAGGTGAAAACCACTAAAGGAAGTGAATTAACTCCCATAAACATCATTTGATAGACAGTCAGATGAAAATATTTAAGACACTTGGGCAGAGCTGCTATAATCCGAGCCAGAAGCACAAAGACTCCACCTAAGTATTCAAAGGAATTTAGTACCTTTTCCCCGATGTATTCAAAATGTGGCTTCATAATCAAAATTAAAAATAAAATATGAAAAATCAAAAACACATATCAAAAACGCAAAAATCAAAGGGAGGAACAAAATAATTTTTACATTTTTGGTTTGTCCCGCCACAGCGGGATCCCCCGCCATAGGCGGGGTGCGGGGTGATATATTTGATTTTTGATTTTTAGATTACATTTCAATAAGGTTTTCAAATCGCATATATTCTTTGATAAATGCTAATTTTATAACACCAGTGGGGCCGCTTCTCTGTTTAGCAACATTTATTTCGGCAATTCCCTTTTGGTCAGAGGTCTCTGGATGATACTGTTCATCCCGATAAATAAAAATCACCATATCAGCATCCTGTTCAATGGCTCCGGATTCTCGTAAATCTGCCAGCACAGGACGTCGGTCTTCTCTTCGTTCTGGTCCTCGAGAGAGTTGACTTACAGCAATTACTGGTACATTTAGTTCTTTAGCTAACCCCTTAAGTCCTCTGGCGATTTCAGCAATTTCTTGCTGTCGATTTTCAGCTTTTTCTGGACCTCTCATTAGCTGAAGATAGTCCACAATAACCAAACCCAAATCAGTCTCTGTTTTTAATCTTCTCGCTTTTGCTCTGATTTCTAAGGCTGAAAGAGTAGAACTGTCGTCAATATAAATTGGATTCTCTGCCAGAACTCCAGCCACGGCAGTTAAATGACCCCACTGTGTCTCTTGCAAAAATCCTGTCCGCAAAGCATAACTACTTACCTTTGCCTTTGAACAAAGCAATCTCTGGACCAACTGTTCCTTTGACATTTCCAAACTAAAAATAGCAGTAGAAATGCCTTTTTCTGTGGCAATAAAATCCACCATATTTAAGGCTAAGCTTGTCTTACCCATTGATGGCCTGCCAGCAATAACAATTAAATCCCCCTTCTGAAACCCAGCCGTCATTTTATCCAAGTCTATGAATCCAGATTCTACCCCAGTGATTTTCCTCTTGTGTTCATAAAGCTCAGTAATGATTTCAAAGGTATGATGTAGGAGTGTTTTAATGGAAATCAGTCCCTGTCGCAGTCGGCGCTCGCCGATGTCAAAAATCATTTGTTCAGCTTGGTCCAATAATTCTTCGGCATTTTGTGAACCATTATATCCTAGTGAGACAATTTGAGTAGCCACCTGTATTAATCGCCGCAAAATCGCTTTTTCTAAAACAATTTTAGCATAATATTCTACATTTGCCGCCGTCGCCACTGATTCCAATAAAGTAGTGAGATAGACCGGACCGCCTATTTCTTCAATTTCCTTTCTTCTTCGAAGTTCTTCAGTGGTAGTAACCAAATCTACTGCTTCGTCTCTTTCGTATAAAGACAGAATTACCTTATAAATCTTGCTATGCTGGCGAAGATGAAAGACATCCTCTTCACCTAAGACCTCCACCGCTTTACCAATAGCTTCTTTTTCCAAAAGCATCGCACCCAAAACCGCTCTTTCTGCTTCAACTGATTGCGGTAGAACACGCTCTATTGTCGCAGACCCGCCGTTAGTTCGGCGGGAAGTAGTAATAACTTCAGGCATAATGTTCCTCCGAATGGCTCAGCACAAATTGTTCTCAGTAAACAATTATTCTATCAACAAAATCATCAATTAGCAATTCAAAATTAGCAATTAGCATTGCAAAACTACTCCTTTTCTTTCACGGTAATGATGCTCTTTGTGATGATGGCACATAATTCTTCACATTCTGAAATGAGGGGATTAACATGTTCAGGGCTAACCAATTCATAATTGGACCCCCGGAGAAGTTCCTGATCGTAAGAGTTGTCCCCTGATGTGTTTGCCAACGACTGTCTTGGGTAAAGCATTGACCAGCTTGATCATGCTTACGGCAAAATCAAGCAAACGCTCCGCTAGATCGCTGCCTGTTTTTTTCTCCACCTCTGTATTCATTGGTAGTTGCTAATTTTGCACTGATAATTTTACACTGAATTTTATCTATCCATTATATTCTGTGGAGAACTCTTCTTTGATTAGTTTCATATCCTCCCAGACTTGTCGTTTCCAGCCGGGGTTTCGTAAAAGTGCTGCTGGATGATAAGTAGGAATGACTTTGATACTTTGATAATAGTGAATTTTCCCTCGGAGAAGGGAAATGGGGATAGTCGTTTTCAGCAAAGTTTGAGCCGCAAAAGTTCCGAGAGCACAAATAATTTTGGGTTTAATGATACTAAGCTGTTGAATGAGATATGGCTCGCAGTTGGCAATTTCTTCCAACAGAGGATTTCTATTTTCCGGTGGTCTGCATTTAATCACATTAGTAATATAGACTTCACTTCTTTTAAATTCAATCGCCTCAATGATTTTAGTTAACAATTGCCCAGCGGCTCCAACAAAGGGCTCTCCCTGAAGATCCTCCTCTCTTCCCGGGGCTTCACCGATGAAGACCAAAGATGCCTTCGGATTGCCGACACCAAAAACAAGATTAGTGCGCGTTTTGGAAAGCAAACATCTCTGACAATCTCTAATTGATTCGTAGAGGGCTTGCAGTTTACTACCTTCTCCACCTTTCCCTTTCTCCCTCCTAACCCCTCCCTCACTCTCCCCTCGAGGGGAAGGATTAAGGGTGGGGTTGGAAGGGAATTGGATAAGGTCCACCGCAAAGATTTCTCTTTCCCCTAATTCTATTCTTTGCTGTAAATACCGTTTTGCTAATTGAAGAAAATCCTTCTCAACAAACATTTTTAGTTTCTCAACCACAGACCTATCCGCCGTGTTTGTGGCGGAGAACACAGAAAAGACTCAAGTGGGAAGCAGGAAGTTGGAAATATGAGAGATTTCCTGTTTCAAGGCCACATCCCAAGTCTCCTGTGGTTCAAGTGAGAATTTCCAGTGAAAGCAAAAGACGCTACTCTGATAGATTCTTTCAAATCCTGCTTCTGATTGAGAAATAGTCTCAATAGGAAATCTCCAGAGATTTGCTTCTTTTTCTAGAAAAAGAGAGAAAACCAAATTTTCCAATTTAAGATGCACTTCAGAAATTTTCTCCTCACTACTAAACTGATTTTTTTGTTCTCCTTCTCCCGAAAAAGCATAGTTAAACTCTACCCCGAACCAGAGAGCCACAAGCTCCTCATTCAAATTAGTCACAGCATAATTCACAGTAAAAATAGGTTGCCCTTTTGAAAATTTGATTTTCTTTTCCACCTGCAAAGGCAGTCTCTTTTCTTTAGACCAGATGTTCCCCTTTCTGAGTAAATTTAGTTGTAATTCCTCTGAACTCTTCATGATTTCAGTATCATATCTTTGATTGACAAAATCACCTTGTTCCGGATACTGACAGTGGCTGAAGTCTTCTAAGGTAGTTCCTTCCCCGAAGAAATGGTCTATTAAAGAAACCCGTTGATACCAATCATATTGAAGAAATTTTTCTAACCCTTCCTCTTTACTTAAAACCATCTCATGGATGCTTTTTTCACCGGTAGGAGCGTTAAATTTAACGCCCCTACTTTCTTTAATCGCTGATTGGAGAATTTTTTTATGATAACTCTCTTTCCGCCTAGTTAAAGTGTCAAGTAAATTTTGTGCTGTTGGCTTGTAGTCTAATTCAATCAAATTACCTCCTTGGGCAGGTGAAAAAATCGCTTTGATTGTTTTGGTCTCAATAATAATTTCCTCTTCTCCGTCACCATTAAAATCATCTACTTTACTTTCAATCCAAAAGGACTCGGTTGAGGGTCTCAACTGGTCAAGGATTTTTTCGGCAGTAATTAGGTGCTGGTAAATGGCCGAACGCAGATGTGGTAAATACAGTCCACCAAAGACACCATGCCAATAAGCACAATTACACTGACTTCGCAATAACTCTATTTTAGCTTTTTCGTCCCTGGCTGGCGTGTCTGAAAGCGAAGCAATTGGACGGGCAAAAGTCTGGGAAGCCAATCTTTGACTGACTTGAAGCATTCGCTTGTGAAGATGATTTGCCTCTGGATACTTGGCTAAGAAGTTTCGCCAGAACCCACCCTTAACAAATGGTCCGTAACGCTCGTAAGCATTTTCATCCTTTAGACGGAGGACTAATTCCTCGTAGTATTGATGGGCGGCTGGAGGAAGTGCCCATTCTCCCATTTCTGCATACGAAGTTGTCGGGAGATATATACGACCCAGGGGTGAATAGCGTTTGGCATATTCGCTAAAAGTCAAAACTTCCAGCCAATTACTATTTTGTTCTAAGACGGTAAAGAATGAAGAAAGCCATCCCTTTTGATAACAATGTTCATAAGTTCCTGGCCAGATACCGAATTTCTCCCCATCATCAGCCAAAATGGCGGCCCTTTCTCCATCTTCGGTAGCCCACTGGCGGAAAAAATCTATTGTTTCTTCTACTCGGTGAAATGGAACTAAATAGCGCAATTTCTGGCTGATAGGAAAAATTTTTAATGTCTCTCCTTCTTCTTCTGTGAGATAGTAACCAAATAAATTTTTTTCTTCTAATCCTACTGATTTAAAATG
The DNA here is from genome assembly GCA_040755715.1 of Candidatus Edwardsiibacteriota bacterium. Classification (GTDB taxonomy): domain Bacteria; phylum Edwardsbacteria; class AC1; order JBFLXN01; family JBFLXN01; genus JBFLXN01. Next base: position 12,499 of record JBFLXN010000013.1, on the reverse strand, counting down.
CCAATCATCTACAGCGGTATATTCAAGTCCTCCTTTAACAATAGAAAAAGGCAAATGTGGCTCCCAAACTCTTTCAGCTAACCAGAATCCCTTTGGTCTGATATCAAATTTTCTTTTCAGAAAATCATTCATCATTTTAATCTGTCCTTGACGGTCTATCTCGGGGATAACCGGCAAAATCGGTTCATAAAATCCCCCCCCGATGAGTTCAATCTGTCCGATTTCTAATAAGCGCTGAATAGGTGAGAAAAAATCTGGATGAAACCTATCCAGCCATTCCCAGAGACAGCCACTATAATGGAAAGTTACCTTGACTTTCGGATGTCTTTCCAATTCCTTCAGGAAAGGGAGATAAGCCTTCTGGTAGGCTTGTTCAAAGACATAATCAAAATTGCCAATTGGTTGGTGATTATGAACCCCAAAAAGGAAATTGATGGTCTTCATATTTTATAGAAATTTGCGGAAATTGATAGAAATAAATAGAAATTTATAGGAACCGGATAAATTCCAATGAATTTTAACAAGTTTCAACGAATTTCTGTATTAAATTTCAATAAATTTCTATCAGTTTCTATAAATTTCCGATTTTTCTATGTCTTCAGGTTTATTCTAGGTCATCTTCCAAATAATGCACGGCTTCAAATCGTCTCTGCATTGATTCTAACAGTCTTTTGTGAAATTCTTCGGCTGAGCGATAACCGGAAATTTTTAGCAAATGATTCATCGCTACTACCTCAGAAATAACACTAATGTTTTTCCCAGGGTTAACCGGAACAGTTACCAAAGGAATTTCTACTCCCAAAATAGTAGTTGGTTGCTCAACTAATCCTAGACGGTCGTAGTCTTCTTCATCGCTCCATCTTTTGAGGCGAACTTCCAGTTCAATTCTCTTCCGCATGCGAATTGCTCTAATTCCGTAGAGACTAACTAAGTCAACAATTCCGATGCCCCTGATTTCCATATGGTGTAGGAGTAATTCGTTTCCGTATCCAATCAAAATTCCCTGTCCCCTTCGTTTGATAGTTATGACATCATCTGCTACCAAACGATGACCTCGGACAACCAAATCCAGGGCACACTCACTTTTGCCAATACCACTTTCTCCAGTATACAGTAGTCCAACACCATAGACATCAACTAAAGTGCCGTGCATTGTTGTTTGGGGAGCCAACTTATGTTCAAGGTATGAAGTAAGAGAGTGAATGAAAGGTGTAGTATCTTGAGGTGTGGTAAAAAGGGGAATATCTTTTTCTTCACTTCCTCGTTTTAATTCCACTGTTGGTTTGAGACCTTTGGTAACAATTAAGCAGGGCAATTCATAGGTTAAGATTCTGTTCACCGCTTCTTTTCTTTTTTCTTGAGGAAGAGTTTCAAGATAAGATGTTTCAGTGGCTCCGATAATTTGAATTCTTTCCCAAAGGAAATACCCGGTGTAACCGGCCAAAGCAAGTCCAGGGCGATTGATATCCATTGAAATTATTTTCTTTTTTAATCCACCTTCTCCGCTTAGGAGAGTAAGTTCAAAGATTTCTCCCCGTTCTTTTAACAACTCTTCCACAGTGACGAAACGTTCTTCCATAGTATTATTTTCTTTCCTCTTTATTTAGTTCTTCTCCAAAAAAGTTGCTAACATATAAGGTTCACCTATTAAGTCAAAAGTAAAAACGCAAAAGGTAAAACCACATCTCAAAATTCAAAACTTTTTAAGTCAATAAGTGGTTACTAGTTTTAAGTTTTGGTTTTGCCTTTTTACTTTTGATTTTTTTGTGACAGATATTCTTGCAACATCAAAATAGCGGAAATTTTATCTAAGGCACCTTTGCGTCCTCTCAGATGTAAACCACTTTCATGTAAAATTTGTTCAGCAATTTTGGTGGTAAATGTTTCATCCCAGAAACGAAAAGGCACAGAAATCTGTTTTTGCAGCCAATTTACTAAAGTAGAAATTTCTTCTCCTCTTTTACTCAATTGTCCATTTGAAGGAAATGGCATTCCAACTAAGATTTCTTCTATTTCATATTCAGCCATTAATTTCTTGAGGTTATTCAAAAGGTCTCGTTTCCCTCTTATTTCTAAGGTAGATAATCCTTGAGCAGTACACTTCAGAAAGTCGGATATAGCCACTCCTACCCTTCTTCTACCTAAGTCTAAGGCTAATATTCGTGCCATAACAGAATTGAAATATCAAAAATCAAATATCAAAAATCAAAAACACAAATCAAAAATATAAAAATTAAAAACAAATTAGCGAACACGGAAAGACAAAAGATAATTTTTACTTTTTTGATTTGTATATTTGATATTTGATTTTTAATCTTTGATCTTAGTTTGGTGTTACAAGGTTATTCTTCTCTTAGGATTTTTCGCCATTTATTTTTCAAGCGTTGGCGGTGATAGATTTTCTTACTCGTTTTAACCCGAGTGAATGGCTTAATTTTCCATCGACGCCGTGGTTTCTTCAAAGCTGTTTTATTTTGCATTTTGCTTTTTGATATTTGATATTTGATTTTTGATTTTTGATTTGAACTATCTTACCTCTCCTGCCACCAACCTTCTTCTAATCCAGTTTCCCGCATTATTCTTTTTGCCTCTTCATATTCTTCGTCGTTAATTCTTCGTGAAATAAGAGGAAATTCATAAGCCCGATAAGCCGGAAAATATTGCTCCATCAAAGAAATATAGGTCTTTGGTGAAATTTCTTCGGCAATGAAATGCATCACTTCTCTTGTGCCACTCAGTCCACCAGGCAGAACAAGATGCCTGATAATCAAACCTTTCCTGGCAATTCCTCTCTGGTCGCAAATCAAGTCTCCCACCTGACGATGCATTTCTTTAAGAGCAGACCGATTGATTTCCACATAATTCTTGCAACCAGAATACTTCTCCGCAATTTTACTATCTCCATAACGAGCGTCTGGAAGATAGATCTCAACAATTCCATCCAGTAAACGCAAGGTCTCAATAGAATCATAACCTCCGGTATTATACACTATGGGGATTTGCAGTCCATTTTTAATAGCAATCTCAAGTGATTTAAGTATCTGAGGAACAAAATGAGTGGGGGTAACAAAATTTATGTTATGACAACCTCTATTTTGCAAAGAAATCATCATTTGGGCTACTTCTTCAAAAGTATACTTATTTCCGTTTTCTAATTGGCTAATCGGATAATTTTGACAATAGACGCAATGCAAGTTACAATTAGTGAGAAAAATCGTGCCTGAGCCATAAAATCCAGAAAGAGGTGGTTCTTCACCAAAGTGAGCGTTAAAACTCGAAATTAAAATATCCTTTCCTGAGCGGCAAATTCCTTTTTCATCTCTAAGTCTATTAACTCTACATTTTCTACCACAGAGCTCACATTTTTCTAACATCTGCCAGGTTTTTTCTACCCGATTTGAAAATTCGCTGGTTTCAGACAAATCAAGGTAAGTCGGATACATTATAAATTCTAATAACCAATGACCAAATTCCAAACACCAAACAAATTTGGCACAACGCCTCAGTTTAAAATTTTTTCCGTTCTTCGCTTTACGCTTTTTCGTTTCCTTCGTTTCTCGCTTTTCGCTTTTCACTTTTCACTTCCGAGGTAGGTTCTTCTGAATTCTCTGACAGTCCTTGTTTCATAGCGTTCTTAAACTCTCGAAATGCCTGGCCCAATGACTTTCCGACTTCTGGCAACCGTCTTGCTCCGAAGAGCAGAAGAACGACCAGAAAGATTAAAAGCAATTCCCAAGGTCCGATATTCATTTTAAAACCTCCTGATATAATTTTAGCCACCAATGAAACCTGTTAGAAATCTCTTATCTTGCTTGTCTATGATATAGATTTCTAATGGGATCCATTTGTGGTTACAGGTTAAACCTTTTAGTTTTGTAATCTGCGAATATTCTGTGGCCTCTGCATATTTCTTCAGAACCAGCGGAGGAGATAGAAAACAAGCACCATCCCTAACAGACTAACAACATTGAGTTTGGCGGCAAAGCCAAAGGTAATCGTGCAAACAAGGAGATTGAGTGTTACCGGAGCAAAATGTGGAGTTACCGAACGCGTAAAGAAATCCTTAACTACTCCTGAAGGGAGAACATAACCTATAAGTTCTCCAACGGCACTGCCGATTAAACCTCCCAAGAGAATCACAAGAAGGAAAAATCCCACACTTCTTTTTCGCATTTTTGGTATTCCTCTTTCTTTTACCACCTAAACCACGAAAGCCCGAAATTTAGAAAGCACAGTATTGAGACGGTGATATGCTGATTATGTATAAAAGTTTTTCATTTCGTATCAGCATATTACCATTTCGTGTCTTCGTGGTCCGCCTTAAGCGGATTGAAATTTTTTATTCATCAACTTCTTGAGCTCAGCATATTTATCAGTCAAACGATGGATGTCAAGCATATCCTTTTCTTTTTTCAACTTATTTCGTGTCTTATCTTGAGAAGCCCATAACTTACCGCACAGCAAATCTTCTTTCTTGGCCACCCGCATTCTATAATCCAACACCTTGCAAAAAGTAGCACCTTTTATGAATTCTTGATACCTGTTATCTCGCTGAATCTGTATCCTTACTTCTGAGTTAAGATGGGTCACTTCATAAGTATGTGGATGTGTCTTTATTTTAAATCCTTTTGATTTCAATTTTTCCTTCAAATCTATTATTCTATCTTTTGCTATAACGCAGTCAAAATCAAGTGTAACTAAAGGTTCACAATATGCATTTATGGCCACTCCACCTATTACACAGTAATTTATTCTTTCGTTATGCAATAAACTTAAGAACTCCGCAATAATATCAAATTTTGAATTAGTTGCTTTATTATAGAATTCACACGCTTTAGTCATAAGTCATATGTTACAAGTTATAAGTTATATGTTATAAGTTATAAGTCAATCGCTCTTATCTGCTCTCCTTTTGGAAAGATAGTTAATATAGCCATTTAATAAAGCTAATGCCTTGTTAATTAACTCTACACTCACTTTATAATCATCAGGGTTAATAAAACCTTCGTCTAAAGAACAAATAAGTTGATCCTTCAATTCATGAAGCGAACCACGAGATTGACGACAAAACTGAATATTTTCCTGATAATGAAATCTTCCGAATCCCTCGGCAATATTATGAGTAGTTGATCTTGCCGCTCTGAGCATATCATCTATTAAACGAAATTTCTCTTCAGACGGATATTTTCTTACTAATTTTGTTATATATCGCCTTACCTCTCTGCATGCTTTCCAGCAATCGAGTTCTTCAAAACTCTTGAAACTTTCCTTTTTGTCCCTCATGATTTGACTAATAACGATTAACTCATAACTAATAACGATTACTTCATTTATGTCCTTGGGTCGGTAATTTCTCCGGTAATAGCACAGGCGGCGGCTGTTGCTGGTGAAGCCAGATAGACAAAAGCATCCTTTCCCAATTTACCAATAAAATTGCGATTGGAGGTAGAGACCATAATTTCCCCTGGGGCTAAGATTCCCGGATGTCCAGTGGTGCAAAGTGCACACCCAGGATTTGTCACTACTGCACCGGCAGAAAGGAAAATCTCATACAATTTGTTCCTTAAGGCTTCTCTGGCTACCTCCATTGTTGCTGGCACGATAATCAGTCTGGCTTTGGCCTTGTTTCCCTTAAGAATCTTAGCCGCAATTTCTAAGTCTTCATACCTCCCATTGGTGCAAGAACCAATAAACACCTGGTCTATTTTTTGCCCGACTAATTCTTTTACAGGTTTAACATTGTCTGGTGAATGAGGACAGGCAATCTGTGGTTCTAATTTAGAAACATCAAATCTAATGATTTTTTCGTATTGGGCATCTACATCAGCATTGATTGGTTCGACTCTCTCTCCACTGCGTCTTTCTACAAATTTTAAAATCTCTTTATTGGGCTCAATGAAACCGACCTTTCCTGATATTTCTGTTACCATACTTGTCAGAGTAATTCTTTCTGCCAGTGACATTTTCTCAACAGTGCTACCAGTGAACTCTATCGCCTTGTATATTGCTCCATCTGTTCTAACTTCTTTCAAAGTATGTAAAATGACATCTTTTGCAGATGTCCATTTGGGAAGTTCGCCTTCAATTATATACTTATGTGTCTCGGGAACCTTATACCACAGTTTTCCGTAGGCCAAGCCTGCCGCAATATCAGTTGTTCCCACACCAGTGGCGAAAGCTCCAAAGACTCCTAAAAGGTTCATATGGCTATCAGTGCCAACAATTACATCCCACGGTTTAACTAAGCCTTGCTCAAAAAGAATATGTTGTCCTACACCTGTGTTCACCTCAAACAGATAAGCCCCTGTTTCTCTAACAAATTCTCGGCAGATTTGTTGATTTCGTGCTACCTTTTCATCTCGTGGAGGAATATGCAAATCAAAAGTGATGGCTACCTTTTTACCATCAAATACAAGTTTATTCCCAAAAGCACTTTTATATTCCTGAACCACATTAGGCCCGCCGAAGTCTCGCATTGTCACCAAATCCAACTTTGCCCAGATTCTCTCTCCGACTTTTACTTGTTTGCCCGATGCTTTTGATAAAATTTTTTCTATAATTGTCTGTCTCATAGTTTTTTCTCCGATGATGCACAATTCCTTTTTTTAATCTTATTTAACCAGAATACATCTGCTTTATCTCGCTCTCTAAAAGAGTCCTTTTTGGTTGAGATAAGTTTATCAATACTTAGCACGGGAATTTTAATACCTTCTACTTCTTTTATTATCAAATCTTGAGTTGCCTTTTGATAATTTATCTGCCATAAAGTAGAAATTAGGTCTATTTCGGTTTCTCCCGCAATTTTCACAGTTTGATACTTTTTAAGGTCACTGTTATGTAATTCTTTTACTTCAGGATTAAAATTTTTAAAGGCTTCTTTTATCAATTTCATGTTCTCTTCTAATGGTTCCACGATGAAGTCATAGTCAATGGTAGATCTTTCGTGACCAGAAATTTCCTCAATACCATGCAATTTACAGGCATAAGCGCCGCAGACCACATATTTCACACCATTCTCATTGAAACTCTTACACACTTTTAGAAAAGTCCTATCTATTCTTTTCATTTTCTGTTAGTTTCTCCCAAGCAGTCATAATTCTAATAAACTCATCTGTTTGCTTTTCTCTTAGAGTTTTAAAGCGGTAAATCCCTTTAGCGTATGGTTTAACCTTTAATCTGATATATTCAAATCTATCAATTTCCTCAAGTTTTTCACCATTTTCTAACCGCTTTTTTAACTCCCAATCATTCTGCTCTGTGATTGTCTTGAATTTGTGAACAGAACCTTTAAAGTGTTTATCAGACATTTTTTTCACCTCGGAAGAGGTTACCACTCTCCGGTTTTTAGATATTCGTCAATTGACCTGGCGGCCACTCTGGCATCGCCCATCGCCAAAATCACAGTCGCACCGCCTCTAGTAACATCGCCACCAGCAAAGATTCCCTTCTTAGTTGTCTTACCTGTCTTTTCATCTGCAATGATATTGCCATTTTTACCAATTTCTAATCCCGAAGTCGTCTGTGGAATCAATGGATTAGGTGACTGACCAATGGCTACCACCACTACCTCTACCGGAGTTATGAATTCTGAGCCCTTGATAGGAATCGGCCTTCTTCTACCTGAGGCATCTGGTTCCCCTAATTCCATTCTTAAACATTCCATTTCTTTAACCCAGTTATTTTCATCACCAATATATCTCGTTGGTAAAGTCAAGTATTCAAAGATTATTCCTTCTTCTTCAGCATTTTCAATCTCCTCCAGGCGAGCAGGCATTTCTGTGCGAGACCGGCGATAGACAATGCTTACCTTATCTGCCCCAAGTCTTAAGGCAACCCGGGCAGCATCCATCGCTACATTCCCCCCCCCGATGACCGCTACGCTTTTTCCCCTTTTAATGGGAGTGTCATATTCAGGAAACAGATATGCCTTCATCAGATTGGCTCTCGTAAGATATTCATTAGCCGAGTAAATTCCATTTAGGTTTTCACCTGGTATATTCATAAACCAGGGTAATCCTGCCCCACTACCAATAAACAAAGCCCCATATTCTTCTAATAGTTCATCAACTGTCCTCGTCTTTCCCACAACAAAATTACAGAACAGCTTGACTCCTAATTTGCAAATATATTCTACCTCTCTTTTTACAATTGCCTTGGGCAATCTGAATTCAGGAATTCCATAAATTAAAACTCCCCCCGCTTCGTGTAGAGCCTCAAAGATAGTAACCGGATATCCCAGCTGGATTAGGTCTGAAGCCACAGTCAACCCAGCTGGACCAGCTCCGACTACTCCGACTTTCTTATTGTTTGAATTATTTTGGCTTTCAGCTTTTAGACTTTCAGTTTTACTGTCCGCCTCCCAATCAGCCGCAAATCTTTCCAGTCGCCCGATAGCCACAGGTGCCTGTTTTTTTACAAAAACGCAGACTTTTTCACACTGTTCTTCCTGCGGACATACTCTGCCACAAATAGCCGGGAGAGAATTTTTCTCTTTGATTATTCTAATCGCTTCAGGAAAATTATTTTCCGCAATTGCTTTTATGAATCCCGGTATGTTAATTTCTACCGGACAACCGCCAATACACAAAGGTTTCTTGCACTGAAGACATCTCTTGGCTTCTTCTATTGCCAATTGAGGTGTATAGCCTAAAGCCACTTCGGAAAAATTCTTAATCCGTTCTTTAGGCGTCTGTTTTGGCATTGGTCTACGGAATAAATCAATCTTAGCCATATTTTTCACACTCCCAGAAACTTAAAGAATTTATTTCTTCTTGAATGTAGGTATGGCGTCGGGCCAAAAGAACATTCCAATCAACCTGATGTCCATCAAATTCCGGACCGTCAACACAGGCAAACTTCGTATTTCCATTTACCTGAACCCGGCAAACACCACACATCCCCGTCCCATCAATCATTATAGGATTGAGATTGACAATCGTTTTAATGTTAACTGGTCTGGTCGTCTCTGAAGTAATCATCATCAGAAAAGTGCAACCATTTACCACTACTCGGCTGACTTTTTCTTCCTCTAAAATTTTCTTTAAATTATCAGGCACATGACCTGAATAACCATAACTGCCATCCCGTGTTACAACTACTAACCGCTCACTTACTTCTTTAAGTCTTTCTTCCCAGTAGATTAAATTTTTGCTCCGAGCTTCAATGATAATAATCACCCTATTTCCTTTTTTCTTTAGCTGTTGAGCCAATGGGAAAATGCTGGCAATTCCGTAACATCCCCCAACTAAAAGTACTGTGCCAAAATTTTCACTCTGAGAAGGCAGACCTAATGGTCCGACTAAAGTAGGAATAGTATCACCAGAATTCAATAGAGCCAGTTTTTGAGTGGAAGTGCCGACAGTCATAAAGATGGTGGTAAGACTACCTTCATCGGCGTCCCAATCTGCCAGTGTCAAAGGAATGCGCTCTCCTTTTTCATCCGCTCTAACAATGATGAACTGTCCAGGTGAAGCTTTCAAAGGAATATGCGAGGATTCCAATTTTAATAAATGGATATTGGGAACCAATTCTTCTCTTTTTAAAATTCTATACATTTTTTGCTCCTGTAGTTCGCAGATTACGCAAAAACAAGATAAGCCTCCCCCGATTTTCATCGTGGTCGGCAGTAGCGAGTGTTAGGTTTGTTGGGTTTATTGAGTTTGTTGGGTTCATTGGGTTTAATAATCCGATAAACTCAATAAACTGTGTAAACCCAATAAACTTTTTTACTTGCTACTCTCTACTCGCTACTATTCATACTCTGCGGTCTCTGTGTTTCTTACAATTTTTCAATTCTCACGCCACAATGTTTGAGACTTGGAGTTTTTGAAATTGGGTCAAGGAGTTTACTAACAAGATTAAGCGAACCTGGTGTAAGAATTATGAATAGTTGCCCTGGAGAAATTTTCTCAGAAAATTTGACTCTACCTGTTGTCTCACCATAAGGTGAAATTAGTTTTATCTCGTCCCCAGGAGAAATTTTTAAGGTATCTGCATCCTGGGGATTCATTCTGATTGTCTCTTCGTCTCTCAATCTCCTGATACCCTTGATTCTTTCGCTTAAGAGGGTATTTCTAAATTTAAAGAAATTGTATTCAGTGATTAAGAGAAATGGATATTTTCTGTCTGACATTTTCTTTATTTCTCCATAATCTGAGGTGAAAATGTTAAGCATTGTAAGCATTTTTACTTTTTTCTTAAGGCTTGCCTTTCTTTGAATCTCAGTGGTTATTTGAGAAATATGCTCATATTCAAATTCTTTCGCTCCCAATCTTTTGGCAATCTTGCATAAAATCCACCAATCGGGTTTTGAGTTCTCTACCGGTTCAATCACTTTCTTGACCTCCTTTGTTTTTCCTTCAAGATTATTGTAAGTGCCATCTATTTCAGCGAAACTCGCCGCCGGCAAAAAGACATCTGGAAGCAGATTTTCCGGGAAGAACAAATCTTGAACGACCCAAAATTCTGGCTTGACCTTTTCGCTTATAAAAGATTCACCAATTGAATAGAGGCATCTAATTTTTCCCTTCTCAATCGCTTCAAGAATTTCAAAATAAGAAAGCCCTTTGCCCAAGCAACCAACTTCATTTAACCCTCTGGCATTCGTCTGTCCCCAAAGTGGAAAGACTTGCGCATCAGCAGCAAATGCCAAACTGAGCAGTGCCTGAAGAGTCTTTGTGCTTTGTGCCTGCTGAGTAATACCAGTGCCATAAATTATGATTAGGGGTTTCACCGAAGTGAGAATTGAAATGAGGTGCTGGATTTGTTCCTGAGGAATATTGGTAATTTCTTCAATCTGTCTTAATTTTGTTTTTTGTTTTTCTTCAAGAATTATCTGAGCCGTTGCAAAGAGCAGAGCCAAATCAGTGCCAGGATTTATCTTGAGCCAAAGCGAGGCTAATGAAGCAAGCGAAGTCTGGCGTGGGTCAACGACGACTAATTCCGCTCCATTTTTTACCGCTTTCTTTATTTCTAAAGTAACTATGGGGTGACTGTAAGGAATATCACTTCCGACAACTAAGATACAGCCCGCTTCGCCAATTTCCGAAAGATCTGGATTTAGCGAATCCAGACCCACTGCCGCATTGGCGGAGAAAGTCAATCTAAGTGAGCTATCAATATTTTCGCTTTCCATCACTTCTCTTGTAAATTTTTGGGCAATATAAGCATCTTCATTGGTAAGATTAGGTGAGACAATCGCTGCAAAATTATCTCCTTTGTATTTCAGAAAATTCTCTGCGATGAAATCCAACGCTTCATTCCAGCTCACCTCTAAAATTCTATCATTTTTCTTGAGGCAGGGACTTGTTACTCTCTTTGGATGATAAACCAATGGAGCCACCGCAAATCTCCCTTTCAGACAGATTTGGTTATCAGCAGGAGTTGAACTAATCACCCTTCCATTTTTTACATTCAGACTAATCTGGCAACCAACACTGCAATGCGGACAGGTTGTCACTACAGAACAATCGGGTATGCCCTGCCATTTACTGAATCGTTCAGAAAGAGCACCGGTAGGACAGACATCTATACACGCTCCACAAAACTGGCAATTAGCATCTAAATGATTCCTTCCGAAACCTGTGCCGACGATAGTTTGGACTCCTCTATTGACAAAGCCAATGATTGACGCCCCTCGCACTTCTTCACAAACTCTCACACAGCGTCCGCAGAGAATGCAGAGATTATAATTTCTATCAAAAAATGGGTCATCTCTTTCTACGGAAAATTCCCGAAACTGTGTGGAAAATCGCAATCTCTCTAAACCAACATAATCCGTTACCTTTTGCAATTCGCAGGAGTCGTTCTTAGGACAAAATTTACATCCAGTGGTTACGGACGATTTTTGGATGCACTCTTGGTATTTCTCACACTCCTTTTTCTTTTCGCAGAATAGACAGGCATTCGGATGAGTGGTTAGAATAAGTTCCAGAATGGTCTTTCTTAACTGTTGAATTTTCTCTGTATTTGTTTTGACAATCATTTCCGGACTGACTGGGATGGTGCAGGCAGTAAGAAATCCTTTTATCCCTTCAATTTCCACGATACACAACCTGCAAGCACCGTAGGGGGAAAGATACTTGTGAGTGCAGAGTGTCGGGATATAGATATTTGCTTTCTTAGCCGCTTCCAGGACGGTTTTGTTTTCTTCTATAGTCACTTCTTGACCATCAATGGTGAGGGTAATGTTCTTCATAGTCTTCTCTTTTTGAAATATCAAAATGTAAATATCAAAAAAAGTTGCTTCGCCAGATATTTTGTATTTTGATATGTCATTTTGCCTGTCTGCCGAACATTTTCAGTGCTTTGTTAAATTTTGGCTCAAAATCTGCCTGTAAGCCTTCTGGCACAATAATATAAGCCTATGAGGCAACTTTTCTTGTGCTTTTGAGGAGGCCCTGAAGCCCCGATTTATCGGGGCTTGGGCTGTCTTTCTTCCCCCGACTTGTCGGGGGACAAGAGAAGAACAAGCCCAGAAGGCTTAAACGTTTGTCAGTGT
>JBFLXN010000129.1:0-7838 GCA_040755715.1 Candidatus Edwardsiibacteriota bacterium | reverse complement strand
TTAACCTCCTCGGAAATTTTTTGACATTTAAATTATATCATAATTTCCGAGGATACTCAAGAAATAATCAGACTGGAAATCACTATTTTTTGTTGGAATAAATAATTTTTCACCAGTAACTATATATGCAATTAAGAATGTAGTTGTAAAAAATTTATTAAGGGATGCAGACGATGAGAAAACTACTTGGAGAGATGTATAGAGAAAAAGTCCTGTCTTTGCCTAAAAAATCTTTGCGTAAAGTTGAGCTGGAATATTCTCCTGAAAATTTAAGAATAGAGAAAGACCTTTTTGGCTGGAAGCTATTTTATACCTGGTATGGCAGAAAGAAGGAATATTTTTTAGAATGTCGTTCAGAAGAGGAGGCGCGTTTTCTAGAGATATTTTTTAAGCTGGGATTGAAAGATATTCGTGTTCCCAAAGATGAGAAATATCTAAAAAGCATATTGCCAGAGTTTGAAAAAGAAAAGAAAAGAACAGATGAGGTTCTTAACTTTTATACTAGTGGCATATTAAACCGTCAAATCAGAGAAAGAGTTAAACACGAGGTCTATATGGAAGTTCTATACAGAGGAACATCCTCAGAGTTATAGACAAAAAATAAGAGAAAGGTTGAAACACGAACTTTTCGCAGAGATTGTCAAATGAAAAGGTATAGAATTTATGCAAAAAATCAAACATTACCTCCGGGCGATAAACGCCGAAAGTATCAAAGAATGGAAGATTGAACTGACCTATAGAGTTGATTTCGTGAGGGGAATGATTGAACCGCTCTTCTGGGTTCTACCATTTATTTTGTATGGTGTAGCAATCGTTGGTGGAAAACACTCGGCTTCGCTTGCCAAACTTACTGGAACAGGCGATGTGATTACTTATACAGTGATTGGCTACATCTTTATGGGACTTTTGAATACCGCGGTTTGGGCGATGGGTTTCGCCCTGCGCAAGGAACAGTGGTTCGGCACATTGGAATCAATCTTTACTACACCGGTTCCCCGCTGGGTCTATGTGGCAGGAATGGCCACACATTCTACTGCCCATCAAGGGTTGATTATTTTGGTTCAAATGGTGTTAGTCTATTTTATTTTTGGCGTAGTTTTGAAAATTGAGGGTATTTTACCCTCTTTGATGGTTATTGCGGTGATGATGATTGCTCTCTACGGTTTAGGTGTGATGGTTTCTGCCTTAGCCCTCATTTATAAAGAAGGCTGGATTATCGCCGAAGCCTTGCATACGCTCATTTCCATTGTCACACCAATTGCTTATCCCCTGGCGGTTTTTCCTGAAATCTTGCAGAAGATTGCTTTGTCAATTCCTACCACTTACGGCATTATGACCGTCCGACATTTCTTAATTGGCGAAAAAATGGGGTTTAGTGTGCTGACTGGCTTAGCCCGGTTGTTAATTATCGGGATTGTCTGGGTGGCTTTTGGACTCTCCATCTTTGCCATCGTTGACCGTAAGGTGCGAAGAGACGGAACGCTGGCAGAATACTGAAAAGGTGACCGCCCCCTTTGTCCCCCTCCCGCAGGGAGACTATGTCACAATGACAAAAATGGGGATTATGACACAGTCTCGGGAGGGGGTAGGGAGAGGTCGAAGTGGAGGATAAGCCTATGCAAATCCTAATCAATGGTCAATGGCGGGATAAAAGGGAAAAAATTGAAGTAAGAAATCCATTTGATAATTCCTTGATTGATACAGTGCCTGCCGGAGATGCTTCTGATGTAGAAGAAGCAGCGGCCGGAGCAATTCAAGGATTTAAGGAAATAAGGAGTTTGTCCAGCCTTGAGCGTTCTTTCATCTTGAAGAAAACCGCTGAAGGACTTGAGAAACAAACGGAGGATTTTGCTGTTACTATCGCTAAAGAATCAGGTAAGACAATCAAAGAGGCAAGGACAGAAGTAAATCGTGCTGTCCAGACATTCACCATTGCTTCTGAAGAGGCGAAGAGAATTGGTGGTGAAATTATTCCCTTTGATGCCGTCCCCGGTGGGGAAAAAAAGTTCGGATTTTATCTTCGCGTGCCAGTCGGGATAATTGCTGCCATCAGCCCTTTTAATTTTCCATTAAATCTCGTGGCTCATAAACTTGCCCCTGGATTTGCTGGGGGGAATTCTTTTGTTCTTAAGCCGGCTACCGCTACACCACTAACAGCATTGAAATTAGCCAGGTTGCTTTTAGAATCAGGTTTACCTCCCAAAGCACTTTCAGTGGTAACAGGATGGGGTGGGGAAATTGGAGACCTATTGGTGCAGAATCCAAACATAAGAATGGTGACATTTACAGGAAGCCTTGAAGTAGGGCAACACATTATGTCTAAAATTGGGCTTAAAAAGGCGACAATGGAGTTAGGCTCAAATTCAGCAGTGGTGATAATGGCTGATGCAGATTTGGAAAGAGCCTCAAGCCGGATTACTGTTGGTGGCTACACCTTAGCAGGGCAGGTCTGCATTTCGGTTCAAAGAGTCTTTGTCCAAGAGCCTATCTTTGAAAAATTTCTGGAAACTCTTTTACCAAAAGTAAAGGCACTAAAAGTTGGCAATCAACTTGAAGAATCAACCGAGGTCGGTCCGATGATTTCAGAAAGTGCGGCTAAGAAAGCCGCTGAATGGATTGAAGAGGCTGTATCATTGGGAGGAAAAGTTCTTTGCGGTGGTGAGAGGAAATTCTCTCTTCTTCAACCGGCGATTCTTGTAGATGTGCCTTTCAACGCCAAGGTTCATACCGAAGAGGCATTTGCTCCCTTGATAGTAGCTAACCGTTTTAGAACATTAGAAGAAGGAATGAAATTTGTAAATCAGGCGAAATATGGTTTGCAAGCAGGGGTTTTTACCAAGGATATTTCTACCGCAATTGAGGCATTTAGAAAGATTGATGTAGGTGGAGTAATGATAAATGAAATTCCTACCTATCGTGCGGATAATATGCCATACGGGGGAGTGAAATCGTCGGGTTTGGGGAGAGAAGGAGTCAGATTTGCCTTAGAGGAAATGACTGAATTGAAAACCGTCTGTTTTCACTTGGAGTGAACGATTGGGAAAAATCGGAGGAACCGTAGGATCGCTACGCTCGGAGTAAACGCAGTATCACTTTGTTCGCAGGAGACGCAGGAGCGCTTTGCTCGGAGTAGGCAGTGATTTTCAATCGCCGAAAAAATTGTAGGTCAAAAATGCCTCACTCTAATCCAGGAATAGACAAAAGAATCGCTACTTTAAAAGCCCTGCAAGAAATTGGTTTGCTTCTCAGTTCAATTCATAATTTAGATGAGCTCCTACAGAATATTGTCAAGGTTACTTATGAGAGACTTCATTATTATAACTGTACCATTTTGATGCGAAAAGCCAGAAACAACGAACTGGTGGTTAGAGCCTTTCAGGGATATAAACCAGAAGTGATAAAACGATTTCATTTTGTGGTTGGTGGAGAAGGAATTATCGGCTGGGTGGCTAAATACGGTAAGCCTCTGCTAATACCGGATGTGAGAAAAGAACCACGCTATAAAGAAGGCTGGAAAGAAGTGAAGTCAGAGTTAGCTGTTCCTTTGAGGATTAGAAATAAAATAGTAGGTGTGTTGAATGTGGAGAGTGATAAGGTTAATGCCTTTGATCAAAATGACCTTGACGCTCTCACCACTGTGGCACATCAGGCCTCAATCGCTATTGAAAACATTCTACTTTACGAGCGACTGAAATTTTCGGCTAATACAGATCCCTTAACAAAACTTTTCAACAGACGCTATTTTCAAGAGCACCTACAGGAGGAAGAAAAAAGGGCTAACCGCTACGAACATCCATTTTCTTTGGTGATGATTGATGTTGACTGGTTCAAAAACTACAACGATTCTTGCGGCCACTCAAAAGGCGACTATGTCTTGCGAGAAATTGCGAAGATTATGAAACACATGACTCGTCATAGCGATATTGTAACTCGGTATGGAGGTGAGGAGTTCGTTATTCTTCTTCCAGAGACAGATAAGAGGGGAGGAATCGTCGTCGCCGAAAAAATTAGAAGAGCAGTGGAGAGCCAGCAATTTCCGAAAGAGAATTGTCAGCCACTCAAAAAGTTAACGATTAGCCTCGGTGTAGCAACCTATCCAAAGGATGGCCGGGAGATAAAACAACTAATTGATAAAGCTGACCAGGCTTTGTATCAGGCAAAGCAGGAAGGCAAAAACCGAGTTTGCTTTGCCTAAATCCCGCACTCCACAAAGCTATGAGAAGTGTAATCCGTTTACTGACGGGCAAAAAATGGCTCGTCATTTTACATTTTACATTTTACATTTTACATTTTACATTTGCCGAGCGTAGCGAGGCATATCCTGGTGCCTATAACCTCTACAGAAAAGTCTTTGAACTAAGAGGGAATGGAGAGAAAGGCCCGTATTTTCTTCCACATCGTTTTGTTATCTTCAATAGTGAGAATCTTATCCTCAATGATACACTATTATTGAAAAGAGAAATTGACTATCGGTTTAATTTTAATAATGGTGAAATAAATTTTTTGTTTTCACTTCTGCCTACTGACAAAATTCAGATAACTTACGAAATTCTGCCGTTTCCCCTAAAATCTCGCTACCAACACCGCTCGGTAGAACAGGCATCCTTGCCTGTTTCAGTTGAAGGACAAGAGGAATCATTGAAAACCTTCCCAAACACGGGAACTGATAAATCTGCCAATCCACTTGAGCCGAGCCAAGAGAAGCAGGAAAATCTTACTGCATTTCCATCTCCGTTAAATTTTGGTGGGAGTAAGACCATTGGATTCACTATTGGCTCAGGTCAAGACTTGAGTCTGGAACAATCACTGCGTCTCAATCTCTCTGGTAGAATTGCCCCTGAAGTAGAGGTCAATGCCATTCTTTCAGACCAAAATCTTCCCATCCAGCCTGAAGGAACAACCGAGAAACTGGAAGAGATTGATAAAATGTGGGTAGAAATTCAGGGAAGAAATTTAGGAGCTACTCTCGGTGATTATGACTTGAACCTAAAAGGTAGTGAATTGGCTGAGACAAATCGCAAATTGGAAGGGGCAAAGGGCGAAGTGGATTATGACAAATTTTCCGTAACCTTAGCCGGAGCAATTTCCAAAGGAAAATTCGCTTCTAATCACTTTTTTGGTGAAGAAGGAAAACAAGGACCATATCAATTGAAAAGTGAAAATGGAAAATATCCCATTATTATATTAGCCGGCAGTGAAAAGGTCTGGCTGGATGGAAAGCCTTTGGTCCGAGGTGAGAATAATGATTATGTTATTGAATACGGCGACGGAGCTGTCACTTTCACTCCGCGACACCTGATTACTTCGCAATCTAGGATTCTCATTGATTTTGAATATACTACTGAAAGATATCGCCGGTCTCTCTTTGCCTTACGGAGTGAGTCACGGTTTTTTGAAAAAAGACTTTCTCTGGGAATGACAATTTTTAGTGAAAAAGATAATCCTCAAAGGCCACTTTCTTTTAACCTCACTGAGGAAGGGAAAAAAGTCTTAGCCGAAACTGGTGATGAACCGAACAAATCCTGGATTTCAGGAGCTACTTTTGTTGGACAGGGAAAAGGAGATTACACCCTTGGACAGGATAGTGTCTTTGTTTATCAAGGAAAAGGACAGGGAGATTATTTAGTTTCTTTTACTAAAGTGGAAAGACAGGATGGAGAGTATAATTATGATGCTCAATTGGGTGGTTACCACTATGCCGGAAAAGGAATGGGTGATTATTTGCCAAGAATTTTTCTTCCCTTACCAGCTTCGGAAAAACTTTTCGCCCTGGATACCAAGTTCCAAACTAACACAGTTTCCGCTGTGGTAGAGGCGGCTCAGAGTATCTTTGATGCCAATGCCCTCTCAGCTAAGGATGATGAAGATAATAGTGCAGGCGCTTATCAGGTTAATCTGGGTTTGAAGTATAAGACATTCTTAAATGGAAGAGGAGAAATTCAAGGCAGTCACCGATTTATTGATAAAAAATTTCAAGGTATCGGAAGATTACAAAAACTTGACTATGAGCGCCATTGGGGAACAGAAAGACAAGAACTCAGAGGTGATGAGAAGAGCAACGAAATCAAAGGAAAATATTTCTTTCTAAGATATTTCGCTTTTGAAGGGGAATATGGTAGATTATCAAAGGGTGAATTCAAGAGCTTGCATCAGGCGTTTCAACTGACTACTAAAAGTGAAAGAATATTTACTCAATACCGCCAGGAAAGAGTCAAAAACCAGACGGATTCTCTCTCTTCAAAAGTCCGAGAAGGGAAACGTTTCACTGATGAGATTTTATTTGGATATAACTTCTGGCAGCTAACTCCAATGTTGCGCCTTGCTTGGGAAAAAGATGAGACTAAAAGTCCAGAATTTTCTGGATGGCGATACTTTGAGAAGGGAGGTAAAATAGGTTTTACGCCCTGGCAGGGAGTTGCTTTAAGTAGTGAAATAAGTAACCGGAGAGATAAAATTTATCAAACAATGGAACAGAGATGGATTTTAGAGTCAAGGAGACAAACATTAAGAGGGGTTTTGAGTCTGAGAAGAACACCGGCTTTCCTTTTAAACTTTGAGGGAACACACTATCAATGTCTTTTTGAGCGAGATATGCCAGGAACAAATATCAGCAATGACCTCTTTTCTCTAAGATTAGAGACTCAACCATCAAGAGCAACAAATGGTGTTTTGGAATATTCAGTAACAAATATTCAGGAGGCGCTTTTTGTGGAACGATTTTATGAGGTAGCACCAAAGACCGGCAATTATAGCCAAGACCCACAAACCGGGAGATTTTATCCTGACCCAGAAGGAAACTACCGGCGAGAAATTATACCACAAGGTGAAGTTCAACCCTTGACAGACCTTTCCGCCCGAGTAAAAATCTATCTTACCCCAGGAAAATTTTTAGCAGATTCCAGTAAAAATATTCTGCAATATTTTCAGAGTGAAACTAATCTTTTGGTGAGAGAAAAGACTAAAGAAAGAGATAAACTCAAAGTATATCTTTTAAATCCAAAAGTTTTTCAAAATGACACTACTACCATTATTGGAGAAACCCAGTTGGAAGAAGAAATAACATTTTCTCCAAAACAGAAAAATTTTTCTATGATTGTCTATTACTTTCGTAAGGATGCAGAAGACAATCAATATTTGAGCCGCCATCTGGAAAGACTGGAGGAAAAGGAGAGACTAAAAATAAATTCAACCTATAGCCGGACTGGTTCATTAGAAGGGACTTTTGAGAAAAAGGAAGAAATAGAAAAAAGCGCCGAGTTAGGAATAGAGACAGAGATTCACATTTTGCTTTTAGGAGTAAAAATTATGGAGAAGCCTAAGCAATTTTGGCAAATATCGTTGAAACCAGAATTGAAACAGGAAAAGACCAGTCAGCCAGCTTTTTACCCGCAACTCGGGACAATTAAACTTTTATCCTACAGTCTCACTCCCCAGTTAATTTATTTTCTGAAAGAAAAAGGACGACTGGAATTAGAAACGACAATTACGCAAAGAAAAATCAAAGGAGAAGAAAAAACACTTCCGATAGAAATTGGCAGGGAAAGGCCGGTAGGTCTCTCGGCAAACTGGAGTCTTAATTTTGATTATCGCCTGAGTCAATATGTAACTTTTTCTCTGAATTATTCAGGACAGGAAAAGCCAAAAGAAAAGATGAAACATTTGGGAAGGATGGAATTGAAGGCGTATTTTTGATGAATCGTGCATTTTTGGGGCTTTTCCGATTTCGGTGCAAACTATCACCTAAATATTTGGAAATTTGAAATAACTTCAGATGGCCTAAACGTCCCTTGTTTGTTCTAAAACCGAAGCGAGCTACTTCAATCTGGCGCCAAACGCTA
>JBFLXN010000128.1:0-7963 GCA_040755715.1 Candidatus Edwardsiibacteriota bacterium | reverse complement strand
CGACTTGTCGGGGGACAAGAGAAGAACAAGCCCAGAAGGCTTAAACGCTTGTCAGTGTTGATTTTCCTTCACTCCGTTCAGGATAAATCGTGCCAATTTTAGACAAAATTTTAACAAAGTCGTGTAACTTATTGAGTTATTAGGTTATCTGATCATTGAGTTAATATTCAATGGTCAAACGACTTAATTACCGTTTCAAATAATTCTTTGTATTTGTCTGCGTTCACCCTGCACCTTTCCAAAAACGATGTTTAGGCAACCTCGGCCCTTCGTCTTTGCGAAGAGGAGAGGCGGGTGAGGAGAAAAGGTGCGGGGTAAATCTGTGGTTTCACAGCATCTCTCTAATATCTTCCCAAAATCTGTCTGGCAATTACCAGTCTTTGAATTTCAGAAGTCCCTTCACCAATCTCGGCTAATTTTCCATCCCGATAGAATCTTTCTACTGGATATTTTTTTGTCAAACCTTCAGGACCATGAATTTGAATAGCAAAGTTAGCCGCTCTCAGACAAACTTCAGAAGCAAAAAGTTTAGCCATCGCACTTTCCTTAGTAAAGGCTCCGTGATGGTCTTCCAGATAGGCCGCATGATAAACCAAATGTCTGGCAGCTTCAATTTCCGTAGACATATCTGCAATCATCTTTTGCACTAATTGAGATTTCAGAGAATGTTCTCGGACATATTTTACACTCGCCTCTAAAGCACCTTGGGCAATACCCAGAGCAAAAGCACCAATACTGATTCTACCACCATCAAGTGTTTTCATAAATACTTTGAAACCTTCATATTTGTTTCCTAAAAGATTCTCTTTAGGCACAAGACAATCTTCAAAAATCAATTCTACTGTATTAGAACCACGCAAGCCGAGTTTGTCTTCTTCTTTCCCCACGGAAAAGCCGGGTCTTTCTCTCTCTACAATAAAAGCGCTGATGCCGTGGACACCTTTGCTCTTATCGTGTGTTGCCGTAATATTGAAAAATCCAGCCACCCCCCCTGAAGTATTAAATTTTTTACTGCCGTTTATGAGATAGTTATTTTCTACTTCCTTAGCAGTAGTTTCAGTCGCAGCCGCATCAGAACCGGCATTAGTTTCAGTCAGACCAAAACCTCCCAAGACTTTTCCCTTAACCATCGGAACCAGAAATTTTTCCTTCTGGGAATCTGTGCCGACCAAATATACTGGATAGGCTCCCAAAGAACAGTGAGCCGCCATCGTGATACCAGTAGAAGCACAGACCTTGGAAACCTCCTCCACCCCAATGGCATAACTCAACACATCAAGCCCCAATCCTCCATATTCTTTCGGATAGGGAATTCCCAGATATCCCCTTTGCCCCATTTGTTTAATAATCTCAGAAGGGAATTCACTCTTTCTATCAATCTCCATCGCCAAGGGAGTAATATTTTTTTCTACAAACTCCCGTATTTCTTGGCGAAATTTCAGATGCCCTTCAGTTAATTCAGAAAATTCCAATTTGATTTCTCCTTGATTTTAAATGGTAGTTCTTCTTGTTGACAAATAAAGAGTCATCTTTATTCCGGAAGTTCACCAGCCAATTCAAGAATGTCATTTTTCACTTTATGGCTTATTCTAAATCCAAGTTTTAAAAGCTGTTCAAGAATAGAAGATATTGAGATAATGCAGCCCTGTTCTTTTGCTTTCAGAAGGACTCCAGCCGTCCCAGTAAACTTTAATCCTCGCAATTCAGCAATACGGCGAGCTAACCATTCGTCAATGATTACAAGCGAGTCTGTTTTTTCTAACGCTAATACCTCTGCTTCACCAGTTCCTAAGTCAGTTATTAACTTTAGAAAATCGGAGACTTTTACTTGTTCTACTCGAATCCAAGAATAAACCCGAATATTTGGGACATCTTCTCCCTGTATCTTGCCTCGTTCCAATTCATCAATAACGGCTGGAGGGACAATAATAGTACCATATAATTTCTCAAGTATTTCTAAAAGCTGTAACCGGTGTAAATAAAATATAGGTGAAGTATTCACAATAACAGACTCAGGCATTTTGCATGTCCCTCTTTAATTCTTCATAACTCATATCAAATATAGGAACCTTATACCGCTCGAGGGATTGAAGAAAACTTATACGCGAAATACCTGCTAATTCTGCCGCTCTTCCTGAAGACAATTTGCCAACTTCATATAACTTGGCTGCTGCCGCCATACGAATTTCTCTTATAAATTCCTCTGGCGTCTCTTTGAGTGAAATTAAAATCTCATCTGGGCATTCAATTTGAATGGTTCTCATATTTCTTTCTCCTTTTTAATTGAACCGCACTGCCTATGTTTCCAGAAGACTCTCTGCTATCGCTACTTTTAATTTTTCAGAACTGCCACCTAAAATCTCCGTCATCTTTGCATCTCTAAAATAGCGTTCAACTGGATAATCTTTAGTGTAACCATATCCACCGTGAATCTGCACTGCCGTTTTGCTATTTGCCACCGCCGCCTGGGTTGTATGAAGTTTAGCCATAGCTACTTCTTGAGGGAATAACCTGTCTTCGTTCATTTTTAAGGCCGACTGGTAAAGAAGTCCTCTGGACGCTTCGGTTCGGGTAGCCATATCAGTAAGCATTTCCTGCACCATTTCAAATCTGCCAATTGGTTGACCAAATTGATGTCGTTCCTTTGCATATTTGATTGATTGTTCTAAACAAGCTTGAGAAATTCCTAAAGCAATAGCTCCAATTCCTAACTGATAAAGACAGAAAACTCGGGTTAGTCTTTCCTTCTCAATCAAAACATTTTCTTTAGGAATCCTGCAATTGTTCATCGTAATTTCACGAATGTCAGCGGCTTTCATTCCTATAGTTTCAATTTTCTGTCCGTGGTCAAATCCTGGTATCTCTCCTTCAATAAGGAAACAAATTGGCTCTTGTCCACTTGTAGAATTAGCGGAGACAACAAAAATCTTCCCGACTGAACCGCCAATCAGGAAGACTGCCTTTCCATTCAAAAGATATTCATTCTCTTGGAGTTCCGCCAGAATAGTGGACCCTTCCATTTCAACTGCGCTGGCAAAGATTTCTCCAGCTATAAGAGGCGAAAGGTACTCTTTCTTTTTTCCCTCATTGTTGCTCAATACAAGAGCAGAGGCTACTAAAGAGTTAGTAATCGCCACCAATAGACCACTGGAAGCACAACCTTGAGATATTCCTTCTATCGCTACTACATAACTCAAAGTATCAAGTCCTGCCCCTTCCCTTTCCTCAGGAATAGTAATTCCTAAAATTCCCATTCCTCCTAATTTTTTAATAATTTCCTTTGGAAATTCTCTTTCCCGATCAAACCTCCCTGCCTGAGGTTCAATCTCCTTCTTGGTGAATTCCCGAAGCATTTTCTGAAGTAAAATGTGGTTTTCTTTTAGATAATTCATATTTTAAATTTTATCAAATTTTCAAGATGGTTGGCAAGGAAAAAATGTTAGTAAAGCAGTTGATTTATTCTCTCCAAAGCCAGCGGGATGTTTTCTTTAATTTCTTCAAACACTTGGCGATAAACTTCAAGAGGCTGTCCGATTGGGTCAGAGATTTCACCACCTTGTTTGAGAAGAAAAGTCTTCTCAGAAGCCTCTGGCACAATGGAAAGAATTTCCTCAATGTGTTTGGATTCCATAGCAAAGATAAGGTCAGTTTCCTTAATCAAAGAGTCCGTGAGCAATCTCGTCCTGTGGCGAGAAAGGTCAAAACCTTGCTCCAGACCAACCTGTTGAGTATATTCTGCCGCTGGAAGTCCATCCACGGCCGCTGTGCCAGCAGAAATAACGATGAGTCTATTTTTCATTTTTAGAGGAATAATCTTTTGAAAATATCCCTGAGCCAGAGGACTACGACAGGTATTACCGGTGCAAATGAAGAGAACAGTAATTCTTTCTAATTTAATCTTTTCTCCAATTGTTTCTTCAAGTAGATTTTTGGAAATTTCTCCTTTACGGAGAATTACTGCTGGTTCTCTTGTCAAATCAATAACAGTGGAGGGACTTGTTTTTTGACTTGAGCCAGCATCAAGAATTAGTTCAACCTTCCCCCAGAAATTAGTGATGACCTCTTCAATGCTTTTTGGTTCACCCCTACCTGATAAATTTGCACTGGTAGTAGCTAAGGGCGAATGGAATTTTTCCAGAAGGGTCAGAACAAATGATTGTTGGGGCAACCGAATTCCTACTGTTCCATTTTTACTAACAAGCCATCTGGGAAGAACGGGAGAGGCTTTAAGAATAATGGTGAGTGGACCGGGGAAAAATCGCTCCATTAGTTTCTGGGCAGAAAGAGGAATTTCAGAGGTCAAAGAAGATATTTCTTCTCTTTTACAAAAGAGGATCAATGATTTTTGAGGTGCTCTTTTTTTTATCTTAAAAATTCTTTTTATTGTTTTCTGGTTATAGGCATCGCAGGCTAATCCATAGACAGTATCAGTAGGAATAACCACAATTCCACCAGATTTGAGGACTTTAGCGGTATGAGCAATAATTTCTGCCTCTATTTTTTCATTATCAATCCTAATGACTTCGGTCTTTATCGTTTTCATAGTAGTTGAAAGTTTACCTCATTTTTTCTTTTTAAGTCAAGAAAAACTTAATGAAATGTCATTTAAAATTGAAAAGTAGACACTTATAAACGAATTTAAAATTCAAAAGTGGACACCCAAAATGGTATAATCTACCTCCAAAAAGGAGGGTCAGGTTATGGCAAAGCAGTTACATAAAAAATTCACAGATTCTCAAGTGAAAGGACTATTGAGCACTATCTCTGAAACCTGTTCCTGACAGAGCCTGCCTCTGACCGCAGGCTCAGGGGTTCAGGAAAAAGAGACCGAAAAAATATATCCCAGAAATTCTTCCGTATCAGAAAAATGGTATTTACGGAGTGTATTTAACTCCGTAGGAGTTATATGTTTATAGCAAAGAATTGTTACCAAAAGGAATTTAGCTCCGTAGGAGCGATATGTGTATATGTATTAGCCGAGCATTTACCCCGTATTTCGTCCCGCCAACGGCGGGGCTATGTGGCTTTGCAATTCTTCTATATCTATAAACATTTTGCTCCTAATGGAGCTCTCAAAAATTCACCAAGATATATTCCACAGGAGGTGGAAAAAACAAGATCATAAAAGAATTAAAGATTGATAAAAAAGTCAACAATGCTACACCTAGAGCCTTGCCCATAGGGCTATGGCCGAGGAAGACCGTAAATCTTCGTATTTATCCTATGACTAATGGTCTAGCTGAAGTCAGATTCTGGTGTAATAACAAACTTATCGATGTTCAAAGGGTCAAAAATAGTGACCTAGGCATTGTCCACTTTTAAACTTTAAAGTGTCTACTTTTCAATTTTTCCTAACAGAAAAACTTAATGAAACCACGGATTAGACAGATTTAAAATTATTCTTCTTAACTGTTTGAAATCCGTGAGAATCCGTTGAATCCGTGGTTATAATTTCCTAGGCGATCAAGGAAAATCGCCTGATGCTCCCTATGCTGAATTTTTTCTTGATAATCCATCTTATGTTTGATATAATTTTTTAAATCGCTGTTTTATTCACTGTAATCATTGTCGCTTCGGAATTTCAATGAAGCCACAGAATTACACAGAACAACACAGAGTAAATAGAAATTCATAGAAATTTTTGGAAACTTGTAGAAATTTATTGTTCTTTACTACAAGTTTCTATCACCCCTGATTTAATCAGGGGTTCTATTAGTTTCCGTATTTCTGTGTTAATCTGTGGCTAAATGTCTTGATGCCGCAGTGTATTTGTTGTAAGAAAGAATCTCCGCTGATTTCCTCAAGGATTGGAGTATGCCTGGATTGCATCCACAATAGATTCTCAGAGGTAAAGCAGCACCTTGGGGAAGTTCATGCACAAACACGGAGGGGTTTTCAACTGCCAGAAATACCACCGAAAGATATTCAAGGAGTTAAATGTAATCTCTGCGTCAATGAATGCCAGATAGGAGAAGGCAAAAAGGGATACTGCGGATTGAGAGAAAGCAAAGGTGGAAAATTATTTTCTTTAGATGGGCTTTTAGACTGGTATTATGACCCACTGCCTACAAATTGTGTAGCAGATTGGGTCTGTGAGGGAAGTAAAGAAATAGGGTTTAAAAATCTTGCCGTCTTTTATGGCGCCTGCTCTTTTGACTGCCTCTTCTGTCAGAACTGGCACTATAAAGAATATATCTCTAGACCAAGAAGAACCACGCCAGAGGAGTCAGCAGAGAAAGTAGACGACAAAACTGCCTGCATCTGTTATTTTGGTGGGGACCCAACACCACAGTTATCTCATGCGATAAAGACTTCTGAACTCGCTTTGGAGAAAACAAAAGGCCGTACACTTCGCATCTGCTGGGAAACAAATGGAACAATGAATCCTTCATATCTTGATAGAATGGCTGAGTTGTCTTACAATTCTAACGGATGTATAAAATTTGATTTAAAAACATTCAATGAAAACTTGAACATTGCCCTATGTGGTGTTACAAACAAAAGAACCTTAGAAAATTTCGCCTCATTGGTTTCGCTTCATAAGAAGAGGAGGAATCCGCCTTTTCTCATTGCTAGCACTCTTTTAATTCCGGGATATATAGATAGAGAAGAAGTCCGAAATATTGTCCAATTTATTGCTTCATTGGATGAAGAAATTCCTTATTCACTTTTGGGGTTTTATCCCCATTTTATGATGAATGATTTACCGAGGACATCTCGTCTTCAAGCAGAAGAATGCCTCAAGGCGGCAAAAGATGTGGGCTTAAAAAGAGTGCATATAGGAAACTTGCACCTTTTGACATAGTCGACTCCACTCCAATTTCCCATCGTATCAATAGCCCTCCGATTTATCGGAAGGATAATGAAAGATAATAAACAGTTTTTAAAGTCCGTCCGCCAGAGACTTTTAGCCTCTTAGCTTTTTAGACTTTTAGACTCATAGGCTATCTCAATACAATCATCTTCTTCGTATCCGTGAAATCACCCGCTCTCAATCTATAGAAATAAACACCAGAGGCTACAGAGTTTCCATTTTCATTTTTCCCATTCCATCTCACTGCATAATAGCCCGGCTTCTGCCTTTCGCTAACCAGAGTCTTCACCACTTGCCCAGCGACATTGTAGATTTTCAAAGTAGTGTGGCTAATAGCGGACAGCGAATAGCGAATAGCGGTCTGCGAGGAGAACGGATTCGGATAATTTTGACTTAGGCTGAAGACTAATGGCTGAAGGCTAATTTCTGCATCTGCCGTCATCGCTCCACCGTTTCCTTGTCCGGATTTCTCATATTCTGTCATCACTAACGCATCTAAACCAATCAAACTTCCTCTTGTCTTCTTTATCCTCACCATTATCTCCCCATCATGCGTCACTGCATCTGGAATCCACTTGCTAAATATTGTCAATTCACCGCTTGGGACCTTTATCTCCCCCATCGGAACATTGTCCGCAAAAACCTTATACTTGCACTCAGCACCAGTCTCTTGAAAGAATCGCAGTTCCAAATTTTGCTTCTTATCCTTGTCCACCAAGAATGTTCCATAAACCAAAGAGTCATAACCAATATCTACCGTGATTTGTGGAGATGCCGTATAGACTGCATAAGTGTCTCTTGAAATTGTGTAGATTGATGGTTCTGTCTGTCCTAAATCCGCTACCGCTAATGGTGAAGTTACTGTTCCGCTTCTGTCAAAGCGAATCTCATACAAAGAGTCAGAAATAATTTCTTCAGTCCAAACAGTGTAGCGCTCTGTGCCACTTGTTGTTTGATATAAGAGTGTCTGAGGATATTTTGAATCAAAATCAGTTAGAGAGAGGTTTTCTGCTTGAGTGTAAGCGAGAATTTTTGTATCGTAATTCACTTTATAGACTTCGTAATCGTTGCTGACATCTTCTGACCATAAAATTTCTTTGCCCGCAATCACTGGAAATTCTGAATTGGCTTCTGGAGTTTGGCTGAGAT
>JBFLXN010000127.1:0-7984 GCA_040755715.1 Candidatus Edwardsiibacteriota bacterium | reverse complement strand
TTTCTTATGCAACTGTTTTGCCATAATCCAAACCCTCCTTTTTGGGTTAGATTATAGCAGTTTAAGAGTTCACTTTTGAACTTTAAATTCGCTAAAAAGAGTTCACTTTTGAATTTTAAATGACACTGGTAAGGTTTTTTTCTTGACAAATTGCAAAGAATGTGGTATAGTGTAAATGCTTATAAGGAAACTCAGAATGAGCGATAAGACCAAGGTAGTCCAGGAGCGCCGAAGGTTTCTGAGACTTCCCCAAAGGACGAAAGTAGAGTTTAAGAAACTTGCCTTTCCGCTTGACACTAAAGGTCTGATTTCTAGCCGGACAAAAAATCTTAGCGGCGGCGGTCTGCTCTTTGAGACCAGGGAAAGATTAAAATCCAAAACTATCTTGCAAATGAAAATCTATCTGTCGGAAAGAAAGACTATTCCCTCAGTAGTGGAAGTGGTAAGGAGTAAGAAGATAAAGAAGGGTGAATATGAAACAGCAATAAAATTTCTCAACTTGTTTGAAGACGATGCTGAAAGATTGGTTGATTTTGTAGAAAGAAAAGCAAGGCAATATATGGAGCGAAGTGATGAGTCTTTCAAGAAAACACAAAATGTATAAGGTTATTGCCACAGTTAAGTCAGTGAAAGGTGAATGTGCCGCCAAACATAGAGTAGGC
Organism: Candidatus Edwardsiibacteriota bacterium; assembly: GCA_040755715.1. Taxonomy (GTDB): domain Bacteria; phylum Edwardsbacteria; class AC1; order JBFLXN01; family JBFLXN01; genus JBFLXN01. The sequence continues at coordinate 7,322 of JBFLXN010000127.1, read as the reverse complement.
GACAAATTTGTCATTGATGCCACTACTCCAAAAGGGATGTGTGCTTCCGCTTATTATGCAATCTTTCCCGCCGCTCGGGTCTTGCGGTTTGGTGGCGTGCTTCCTTGGGAAAAGAATAAAGGACTGGCTCACATCGCCTGCCCGGATCCTGATAACCCCGTGGTCTTTGAATTGAGACGAATTAGGAGATAACAATCAATGACAGCCAGACTCAGATGGTGGCACAGGTCCGAGGACTCCGAAAAGTCTCAGACTCCTTCGGAGCTTCCAGCCTGTGTTTCCTGAACAATATTCAATACTTTTTGAGGAGGAACAATAATGCCTGAACCAACCCCCAAAAAGGACCTCTGGGAAGAAATTAAAAATTTTTTCCACTATGGTCCTCGGGAAAATTTGCGAGAGGCAGACAAAAAATTGCGCGACACTTACACCCAAGATTTACGAAATCTTCGCTATCGCTGGGAGTCGGTCTTAAACGCGGCTTTGGACCAAGGAATAAAATCTTTGGACTTGAAAAAGGTCATTCAAATTCTTGACCGCCTGATGGAAAAAGTAGAACACGCCGATTACGGATATGCCGGTCTCTTTGACCGCAAGGGGAAAATCCGAGAAAAAGAACTGGAAGATGTGCTTCAATATGACCGGAGCCTTTCTGGTAATCTTGAAACAATCAAAAGAGAAATTTTGGGAACCAATCAGGATTGTGAGAAAGCTGATTTCTCCTTATTGACCGAGAGAGCCAAGGGAATAAAAGGGCTTCTTCTGGATTTTGAAATTAACTGGGATGACCGTGAAAAAGTCTTTGGCAGACAGGAGACAATATAAAGCTCGTCAATCGGTTGGGGTTACGAAGCTCGTATCGTGTAAAAGCTCGTTAATCGGTTACGGTTACGAGGCTCGTATCGGCTAAGGGTTAGGTCAGTCGGCTTTTAAAACCGTAACCCCTTAACCATTGCCGAAACAAGCTTCGCCACCGTATACCAATTGACGAAAGTTCGCTAAATTGAATAGGAGGAGAAAGAATGCCCTGGCCTCAAATTCTGGCACAAGCCGCAGTAATGGCTACCTTTCTTGGGGTAGGAATTGCTCTGGCAGCTTATTTTAATGGCAAGCACATCAAAGAAACCGTAGCAAAGATTGATGAGATGATGGAAAACCTTAGTAGGATCCGGCAAAAGATGGATGAGAGACTTGCTACGAGGGAAGATGGAAGAGATGGCAGAAGAGAGACATCGTGAATTGATGAAAATAATTTCAATTAGGGACGAGGGGAAATAAAAAAAGAAGTATGTTAGGGCGTTTACGCCCTTATAAAAATAGTTAGAAATTGTTTTTTTGGAAAATCCCTAAAGGCCATAAATGGCCTTAAAATAATATTCATCTAAAAATAGACCACGCTTCATTTTATTATTCTCAGACATAAATGTCTGGGCTAGGGATTAAATTTTGTGAATCAGGGTTATATCTTTCTGTGTTTCTAGATTTCTCCCGAAAGCTTTCGGGATGGTTGTTTTTGAATTCAAATCAACAGCCTGAATAGGTGAATAACAGTTTTTAATGGAGGAACAATGAAATTTGTCGTTCTGATTTTTGGTAGTCTATTTTTAGTGGTTGTAATTTTAGTTTACATACGGTATCGTAGACTACAAGAACAAGGGGAAAAACGTTGCCAAGATGTTTGAGAATTTCACAAATTACATTCTACAGGATATTAAGAAGTTAAGCGATTCAAGGAAGATAACCAAAGCTGAGGAAATGGTCTTTGCTTTTTTGTGTGAGACTGCTAATACGGTTGCCCAGACCTATTTGCTTTGTGAACCTTATAACAAAATTCAGCGGATAGAAGATGAGAACACAGTTGTTTAGGCATATATTTTCCTATGCGTAATCGAACTCCACGGGTTTTTTGTGCGAGCCAAGAACAAAAAAGAAATTAGAGATGCTATAGACGTTCCAAGAGAGGAATTTATCAGAGATTTTGCTGAAATCTTTAGAAGATTTGCTGAAGTACTTGGAGAGAACCCAAATTGTTACTTTAATAGGGTTTTAGATTCCTTTGATGAGACTCTTAAAAAGGTGGGAGGTGATGTGCGACACCTCTGGGATCTTCAATCTATATTATTTTGCGATATACTCTCAGAGGGTAAAATTAATCTTAGAGAAGTGACAAAAGAGGACCCAACGAAGGGATTGAGCATTTCCCTGGCTATTCAAAAACTGCGGATAGACCTTACGAATGTGTTCGATACCGTCGTTCTTGGGAAAAAAGAATAGGGCAGCTACCATCCAACGAAAAGGAAAACTCTCTAATAATTGTTTACGGAAAGGAAATCATTTTGTATTAGAAATGTTTGCAGATTTTCTTATACGAAGTTTTGGTTGAAAAAAATTTAACTTGATTTTTTGCTGAAGCCTTTTGATAATATAAAATAGGAGGGATTAAAAATGCCTTTAGTAGAAAGTGTTTCTTGGGATGTGGCGCGGAAAGAAGATATTGCTCACCGCTTTCCCAATCTGCAACTCAAACTGGGCTCCCAGGTCATCGTCAAGGAAAATCAAGAAGCGGTTTTCTTCAGAGATGGCAAAGCCTACGATGTCTTCGGTCCAGGCAGACACACCATTTCTTCAGCCAATATCCCACTGTTTACCCAGTGGCTAAAAGACCGGAAAATCATTGGCGACATCTTTGACTGTGAAGTCATCTATGTGAATACCGCACAATTTACTTCCAAATTTGGTGGTAAGGGATATTCTGCTCCCTCTGGTAATATTCAATATGTCGCCGAAATTTCTTTCTACGGTTACGGTGTCTGTAAAATAGAAGAGGCTAAACTTTTTGTGACTGAACTATTCGCCAACAGAGAAATTGCCACTATTTCCGATGTAGAAGAATATATCCGTGGATTTATTAATGAGCGAGTTATCAGTGAAATGAAGAAATACGACCTCTCTACCGTGACAGGAAATGCCGATGAGATGACCGATAAGATTGGTTTAAAAATTTCTGATGAAGCCTTGCGCGTCGGAATCAAAATCATTGATTTGGTCTTTGAGGGTTTGAATATTCCTGAGGAAGCAAGAAGATTTGCCTCTGGTATGGGTGAGAAGGCAATGATGATGCAGTATGTGAAGGAGACCGCCGGTGAATTGAAAGGGACTGAGGCTGGCGGAGCCGCTGGGGCTGGTGTCGGACTGGGAGCTGGGGTAATACTGCCCTGGATGATGATGCAACAAGCAGGTCAACCAGGACAGCGGCCAGAGATGGTTCTCTGTCCATTTTGTCAGAAGCCGAATCAAGTCGGGGCTAAGTTTTGTGCCCATTGCGGAAAAAGTCTCACGGTAGAAATGATTGTCTGCCCAAAATGTCAGGCTCAAATAGAAAAAGGAAAGAAATTCTGTCCCGAATGCGGCACAAAATTAGTCACCACCAAGATAAACTGTCCGAAGTGCAAGGCAGAAGTAGAAGAGGGAAAAAAATTCTGTCCTGAATGCGGAGCAAAATTGTAACTTGGTTAACAGAGTTTTTGAGTTTGTTGGGTTTGTCGGGTTAAACTCAACAAACCGGGTCAACTCAACAAACCAGGTCAACTCAACAAACCGGGTAAACTCATTTGAAGAAATCATTTAAGATTCTATATTTAGACCATGTGACTATTCTTGGTGGTGCTGAACACAGTCTTTTAGATTTTCTCTCAAGACTCAACCGCCAGCAATTTAAGCCTGCCTTGCTTGTCCCCCAATTCGGTCCACTGGTAAATAGAGCGAAGGAATTAGGTATTCGGACTTTTATCTTGCCGATTGATGAAAAGATTCTCAAACGACAGCGAGAAAAAATTTCTCCCTTTTCTTGGCAGTTCTTGCGGGATGCAATTCACTTGTTACCGGTGATTAAAAGATTAAAGAAGTTAATCCAGAGTGAGGGTTTTGACTTATTGCATACGAACACATTAAAGATGCATTTGATTGGTGGAATAGCGGCAAAGCTAGTGGGCGTTCCAGTAGTCTGGCATTTTCGTGATATCCTTAAGCCAGGCTTTGTCCGCTCAGCGATGACTTATCTCAGTGAACTTATTCCCTCAAGAATCCTTTCTGTTTCTAAAGCAGTAACTCAACAATTCAATACCTCTGATTTCTCCCCCAAAACACAAGTTATTTATAATTGTCTTGATGCTGAAGAATACAGGAAAAAAGCACAGAAGAAAAGCAGAGAAGAAATTCTCAAAGAATTTCGTTTTCCCCAAAATGCCCGATTGGTTGGAGTAGTCGGACAGATTGTCTATTGGAAGGGACAGGAATTTTTTATTAGAGCAGCAGCTCAAGTGCAGAAAAGATTTCCCGAAGTAAGATTTCTAATTATCGGTGATGTTCTATTCTGGGATTTCGCCTATAAAGAAAGGCTTCAAAGATTAGTGGAAGAACTTCAATTGCAGGATTATGTTATTTTTGCTGGCTTTTGGGATGACTCGCCGGCTTTGATGAATGCCTTAGAGGTAGTGGTGCATACTTCTGTGGAACCAGAACCTTTTGGCCGGGTGTTATTAGAAGCGATAGCTTTAGGTAAGCAGTTGGTAGCTACTCGGGGGGGGGCAGTAGAAGAAATCGTAAGTAGAGAAAATGCTTTCCTTGTTCCGCCGAAAGATGTGTCGGCATTAAGCCAAGCGATTACACAAGCATTGACAGAGAAGAAAATAATCAGAGGAAAAAATTCAATGTTCAATATTGAAGAGTCAGTAAAAAGAATAGAAGAAATCTACCGAGAGGTATTGAATCAGTCCACGGTCAATAGACCATATCGTCTTCATTAAAATGAGCAAAATTTTTATTCCCATTATATCCATAGATGACCTCATTATAATGAAAAAGGATACAGGCCGCAAACAAGATAGAATGGATATTGAGCACTTATTGAAATTACAAGGAGAGACTTTATGAAAGCCAAAAAAGATAAGAAATCGGGCGGTTTTTATTATGATGTTGAAGAGGGAAAAATCATAGAATATATTAAGTGGTCACCTGAAAGAAAGTTGAAATGGCTATATGCTGGAAATCTTTTAGAAAAACAGTTGCCTAAGAAAATTAAGAATCTACACAAAACCTTTAGACGAGGAGAGAAGTGATTACAATATCAAAAATCAAAAATATAAACCGGAAATAATATCTTTATTTGTGTAAGAGGAGACGGAAATGTTTAGTGGAAAAAGAATTCTGGTGACTGGTGGAACAGGTTCTTTTGGACATTATATCACCACAAAATTGCTCAGTTATCAGCCTGCGGAAATTTTGGTTTTCAGCCGCGACGAGAAAAAGCAAGACGATATGCGAAACGAATTTGGTGATGGTAAGAATATCCGCTTTATCATTGGTGATGTCCGGGATAGAAATTCATTGCGTAAGGCAGTGAGAGGAATTGACTATGTCTTTCATGCTGCTGCCCTGAAACAGGTTCCTTCTTGTGAGTATAATGTCTGTGAGGCATTTCAGACGAATACCTTAGGTGCCCAAAATCTAATTGAGGCATGCCTTGAGGAAAATGTTAAAAAAGTAATCACCATAAGTACAGATAAAGCAGTCAAGCCAGTGAATGTGATGGGAATGACCAAAGCATTACAGGAGAGACTCTTCATTACCGCTAATTTGGAGAAATGGAATAAAAAGACAGTCTTTGCCTGTGCTAGGTATGGAAATGTAGCGGGCTCCCGAGGCTCAGTAGTGCCACTTTTCAAAAGACAGATTGAAAAGGGAGGACCAATAACACTTACCGATTCAAGAATGACGCGATTTATTCTCACTCTTTCCGAGGCTATTAATCTAGCTTTTCTGGCGATGCATCAAGCGGTTGGAGGCGAAATCTTCGTACCGAAGATTCCCGCAGTTAACATAATAGAGCTGGCAGAAGTGATGATTAAAAATCTATCGCTGAACAAAAAAATCAACAAAAAACTAATCGGCATCAGGCCAGGCGAAGAGATTCACGAAGTTTTGATTTCTGAGGAAGAAGCCCTCCGCACTGTGGAAAATGGCGACTCATTTATTATACTTCCTTCCCTCAATATGCCAAAGATTTCTGTCGCCTATCAGGGAAGGAGAAAAGCCAAAATCAGCGAATATTCTTCGCAAGAGGCAAAAAAACATAGCCCGGAAGAGATTGAACTAATGCTAAAAGAGGAAGGCTGGATAAGATGAAGGTGCTGGTCTTAGGTGTAGGTGGTATGCTCGGACATAAGGTCTACCAAGTTTTTGCCGAGAGTGGCATTGAAGTTTATGGAACAATGCGAAAAAGCTTGCCAGAATATATCTCTTACTCCATTTTTAAAGAGAAAAATGTCATTGATAATATTGATGTTAGGGTTTCTGATAATGTCCAAGAATGTCTTCTGAGAATCAAACCTGATTGTGTCATAAATTGTGTTGGAGTTATCAAGTCTTTAGTCAAAGACCCCAGCGAAACGATAGCCATTAACTCTTTATTTCCCCATAGAATAGCCAAGATCTCTACTCTGATTAACTGTCGGCTCATTCATATTAGCACCGATTGTGTCTTTTCCGGAAAGCAAGGGGATTACACCGAAGACAGCATACCTGATGCCACCGACCTCTACGGCCGTTCAAAATTATTAGGGGAAGTCACTGGCGAACCACATCTGACTATCAGGACTTCCATTATCGGTCGGGAACTTAAGACGAAGCACAATCTGCTGGAGTGGATTCTTAACTCAGAAGGGACCATCAAGGGTTATGTAAATGCTGTTTTCACAGGGGTGACGACAAAAACCTTAGCCAAGCTCTTACTCAGATTACTTTTTGAATTCAACCTGACGGGCTTAATACATATTGGAGGGGAAAAGATAAACAAGTATGAGCTAGCCTGTTTGGTAAAGAAGGTTTTTAGACTGAACGATTTGACCGTGGAAAAATTCAATGAGTTCTATTGTGACCGGAGCCTGAGAACAGAAAGATTTAAGCAAACAGGGATACATGTCCCCTCAATGGAAGAGATGTTAAGCGAATTATGCGAGGAGAACTCAATCTATGAACCTCAAGTGTTATATGAAGCGAGATAAATAACTGCGCATTGATGAGGGCGATTAAATACAGATTACAGCGATAAAACTTCGGACATATCGTTGTAATCGTATCTTTTCATCGCCGTAATCATTACAGTGCTTTGTTAAATTTTGGCTCAAAATCTGCCTGGAAGCCTTCTGGCACAATAATATAAGCCTATGATGCACTTTTCTTGTGCTTTTGAGGAGGCCCTGAAGCCCCGATTTATCGGGGCTTGGGCTGTCTTTCTTCCCCCGACTTGTCGGGGGACAAGAGAA
>JBFLXN010000126.1:0-8111 GCA_040755715.1 Candidatus Edwardsiibacteriota bacterium | reverse complement strand
TGCAGATGATATTCGGAGTCTGCCCACTCAAATACATCCAAATGGTTTTCAGTCGCTTCCAAAGCCTTATATCTTTGCTTTTCCATGCTTGGATGATTGCTCTTTGGAGATGCCCAAAAGATCTTTGCCCATTCCATTGCTTTTTAGGTTCCATTCTCTGCCTCCTTAGAGATTTCCCGATAGGGATGGTCTCCAGGAGTCAGTTTAACACAAATAGGGATAAAAGTGCAAATAATTATGCGTTTCTATATAGTAACAATAGTTTCTGTAGTAATGCTTCGGCTCCATCCCAACGCACTTTACCTTATTCTAATAATTCTTCCTTCGCTCTTTGTTTTCTCCGCCCTCGGTGCTTTTTTATGCGTAATGGTGAAAGAAGTTTTTGAAGCCCAGACATTACTTAATCTCCCAAGGTTTTTGATGATATTTTTGAGCGGCGTTGTCTATCCGATTTCAAAGATGCCTTTAGCATTACAGTATCTTTCTTATGTATTACCTCTTACTTACACGGTGGAAGGTCTTAGGCTTTCATTTTTAGGCAGTTGCGGCAAAGCAATTCTTCTATATACTCTGATACTTATCGGATTTTTACTTCTTTTTATTCTGCCGGCAGTAAAGTTACTCCGTAAAAAATTTGAATAGGAAATAAGATGAAACAAATTGTAATTATTAGCGGCAAAGGCGGCACAGGCAAGACCGTAATTACGGGCGCATTCGCCTCTTTAGCAAAGAATAAGGTTATGGCTGATTGCGATGTGGACGCGGCGGATTTGCATTTATTATTGCAGCCGGATATAAGGGAGCGCCATGAATTTAAAAGTGGCCAAACTGCAATAATTGATAAACAAATTTGTCAGCAATGCGGCAAATGCATTGTTGCCTGTCGTTTTAACGCCATAAGTCAGGATTTTATAATTGACCCTATTGCCTGCGAAGGGTGCGCCTTCTGTAACTATATTTGTCCGGTTCAGGCTATAAGAATGGAAGAGAATATCTCTGGAGAGTGGTTTATTTCCGAAACGAGGTTTGGCCCTATGGTGCACGCTAAGCTTGGCATAGCCGAAGAGAATTCAGGCAAGCTTGTTGCCTTGGTGCGAAAACAAGCAAAAGAGTTGGCAGAAAAGAATAATTGCGACTGGGTAATTATTGATGGAGCACCGGGCATAGGATGTTCTGTCATTGCTTCGCTTTCTGGTATAGATTGCGCTTTAGTAGTAACCGAGCCAACTTTATCTGGCTTACACGATGCCATAAGAGTCATAGATGTAGCTAAACATTTCGGTGTTTCAGTAAAACTTGTGATAAACAAATATGATTTGAATAATGAAATGTCAGAGAAAATAGAAAAATATTGCGCAAAGAACAGGATTTCCTTAATTGGAAAAGTTAGATTTGATAAAACTGTAGTAGAAGCAATGGTAGAGGGTAAGACTATATTAGAGTATCAAGATACAAAAGTAAAAGAAGAAATTATTAAAATCTGGGAGATACTCCGAGATTAGAGAAAAGGATGGGAATATGAATAAACCCGAAGATAAAGAAGATCTGCTTAGTTATCCACAAAAAATAGTAAAACTTCTCAATGACTCCGAATTATTCGGCAGAATGAATGATCCGACAAGTTCTGCATATATCAAAGGCCCTTGCGGAGACGAAATGGAATTCTACTTAGTTATTAAAGATAATAAAATCACTGAGGTTAAGTATTTTACTCAGAGCTGCGATGCCACAAAATCCTGTGCAGCAATGACCGCGAGTTTAGCCAGAGGTAAGACTATTAAGGAAGCATTATCCATATCAGCCGGAGAGGTGATTAATAAACTAAAAGAATTCCCTAAAGACCATCTCCATTGTTCAATCTTGGCGGTAAGCACTTTATATCGCGCAATTGCAGATTATCTTTTGCGATTATAGAAAGAATCATAATGCCCAAATATAAATATATTTATGGTCCTGTTCCTTCCTGGAGATTGGGCAGTTCCTTAGGCATAGATTTGCTTTCGCAGGAAGAAAAAATCTGTAATTTTAATTGCGTTTATTGTCAGCTTGGTGTAACCAAAAGGCACACAATTGAAAGAAAGATTTATGTTCCAGTTGAAAAAGTTATTGAAGAATTAGAAGCGCTGCCCAATGTTAGTTTAGATTACATTACCTTTTCTGGAAGAGGCGAGCCGACTTTGGCAGAAAATTTAGGCCAGGCAATAAAAGCCATAAAGTTGATTCATCGAGTTCCTGTAGCAGTTTTGACTAATTCTTTTTTAATGGATAAAGAAGAGGTAAGAAAAGAGTTAGCGTTAGCGGATTTTGTGATAGCCAAACTAGATGCCTATTCGCCTGAATCTTTACAGGAAATCAATAATCCTGCTAAGGGCATAGAATTCACCAGTATTTTAGAAGGTATAAAAGAATTCAGAAGGAGCTATCAGGGGAAGTTGGCTTTACAGATAATGTTTATAGATAAAAACAAAGATAATGTTAATAAGCTCGTTTACTTAACCAATTATATTAAGCCAGACGAAGTTCAAATTAATACACCCTTAAGGCCTTGTAATATAAAGCCATTACAAAGGGAAGAGATTTTTAAGATAAAAGAAACTTTTACTTCTGCTTATAAAGGAGAGTTTCGTCGCAGAGAAATCAATGTGATTTCCGTTTATGATGAAAGAGCACCAAAAGATATTTTATCTATAAGTGATGAGGATACATTAAAAAGAAGAGGTAAAGTTTAGTGCTTCGACTTCGCTGGAGTATTTCGACTCGAAGGATCCTGAGCGAGCGAAGCAAATCGAAGGAGAGGCTAGAATGAACCCAGAAAAAAGAACTATTGACCCTGCTTCGCAAAAGATGTTAGAAGAAGCAGAAAAAGAAAGTATAAAGACTGCCTGGGATAGATATGATTCGCAACAGCCGCAGTGTGGCTTTGGACAATTGGGTATCTGTTGCCGTATCTGTAATATGGGACCCTGTAGGATTGACCCATTTGGCGAAGGCGCGCAAAAAGGTGTTTGTGGCGCCAGTGCCGATACAATCGTCGCCAGAAACTTATTAAGAATGATTGCCGGAGGCGCATCTGCGCATTCCGATCATGGCAGGGATATTGCGCATACCTTACTTTTGGCATCAGAAGACCATGCCCATGATTATAAAATAAGCGACCCCGAAAAATTAAGTCAGATTGCTTCTATTTATGAGATTAAGCTTGACGGTAAATCTGAATTAGAAGTGGCACGAGAGGTTGCGATAAAGGCTTTAAATGAATTTGGTCAGTTTTCCGGTGGCCTGCGTTTCATTTCCCGTGCTCCTTTAAAGACGCAAGAAACCTGGAGAAAATACAAAGTAACTCCCCGCAGCATTGACCAGGAGGTTGTAGAATGTATGCATCGCACCCATATGGGTGTGGATAATGATTATAAAAATATTATTATGCATGGGTTAAGAACTGCTTTATCTGATGGCTGGGGTGGCTCAATGATTGCTACGGATTTAAGCGATATTCTATTCGGTTCTCCAATGCCAATAAGGGCAAAGGTTAATTTAGGTGTCTTAAAGGAAGATTATGTAAATGTGGTAGTGCATGGTCATGAGCCGACGCTTTCTGATGTGGTAGTAGATGCAAGTAAAGACCCTGAGTTAGTGGAATTAGCCCAGAAGAAAGGCGCAAAGGGAATAAATTTAGCCGGAATGTGTTGCACTGCCAATGAAATATTGATGCGCCACGGCATTCCGGTTGCCGGAAATTTCCTGCAGCAGGAATTAGCCCTGATTACCGGAGCAGTGGAATTAATGATGGTAGATGTGCAGTGTATTATGCCCTCATTAGCCGAGATTGCCAGTTGTTTTCACACTAAACTCGTGACTACTTCGCCTAAAGCAAAGTTTCCGGGCGTAATCCACGTAGAGTTTGAAGAGAAGCACGCCTTAAGAATTGCCAAGGAGATTATCCGTATGGCGGTTGAGAATTTCGAGAATAGGAACCAGGCCAGGGTATGTATTCCTAAAGAAGAGATGGATTTAATCGCCGGATTTACCGCGGAAAACATCCCCAAGATAATCGGAGGCAGATACCGCGCTACCTGGCGGCCGGTGAATGACGGTATTATTTCTGGTAGAATCCGGGGAGTTGCGGGTGTCGTGGGTTGTAATAATCCAAATATACAACATGACTTTGGTCATACCGAGATGGTCAAAGAGCTAATTAAGAATGATGTATTGGTGGTTGTCACCGGCTGCTCAGCGATTGCCAATGCCAAACAGGGCCTGCTTACTCCTGAGGCAGCATTTAAACTCGCTGGCAGGGGACTACAGGAAATTTGTGAAGCAGTAGGGATTCCACCGGTTTTGCATGTGGGCTCCTGTGTAGATAATTCAAGGATTTTAATTGCCTGCTCTGAATTGGTCAGAGAAGGAGGCATTGGTGAAGAATTAAGTCAGCTTCCAGTAGCTGGAGCTGCTCCTGAGTGGATGAGCGAAAAGGCAGTTTCTATTGGTTTTTATTTTGTCGCCAGCGGCGTATTTACAGTATTTAGCACGCCACAGCCGGTTTATGGCAGTCAGAAAGTAACGGATTTTATTACCAAAGAACTTGAAGGGATTGTGGGCGATAAATTTGCCTTTGAGCCAGACCCTATAAAGGGAGTCCAGCTTATGATAGAGCATATTAATAAAAAAAGACAGGCATTAAATCTTAAGCCTATAATGTATGGGGAGCAATAGATATGCCAATTTATGAGTATAAGTGCAGAGATTGTGGAAAAGTTAGCGAATTTCTCATAGGCGTTGGGCAAGAAAAGGCAGAGATTAAGTGCAGCTCTTGCGGGAGTAAAAAATTAGAGAAGATTTTCTCGCAGAGTTTTATTTCTACGGGTGGACATATAATCGGCTCGCAAGGTGGGAAGACCTGTTGCGGCAGAACTGAAAGATGCGATACCCCGCCTTGTTCAGATGGCGGAGTTTGTAGAAGATGAAATACATACTCTGGATAACTTTAGATAAAGATATACAGATTAAAATTGGTAGCTTAGGAAAAATAAATTTTAAAAAAGGAGTTTATTTTTACGTTGGCTCAGCTAAGAAAAATTTCCAAGCAAGGATAGAAAGGCATTTGGTTAAAAAGAAAAAGATATTCTGGCATATTGATTATTTGCTTTCTTTAAATGATGCTAAAATAAAGCAGGTTTGGATAACAGATAAAGATAAAGAATGCCAGATAGCAACCTTTCTTTATAAAAAAGGTTACGGTTTTATCAATAGATTTGGCAGCTCCGATTGCAACTGCCATAGCCATCTATTTTTTATTAGCAAAGTAATAGGTAGCGTTCAAGATTTACTCAATAAAAGAGGATTTACCCCGTTAGAAATCCACTTCAAGATATAACATGGCGCTTAAATTCAATACTAACGATTGCTTTCGGCAACCTATTTCTAACGGGGTTTATTAAATATGCAGATAAAGATTATTGCAGTGGGCTCGACTAAATGGGAGATGTTTCTCCATAGATGGGGAATTTCATATCTTATAGGTCAAGATTTATTGTTTGATACATTCGGTGATCCCTATGTTTTCTTGCGCAAAGCCAAGAGTTTGAATATTGACTTCTCAAAGATAAAACATATAGTTATTTCTCACGACCATTGGGACCATATTTCCGGGCTTTGGTATGTTATAAACAGATATAAAGATATAAATGTTTATATCTGTCCGAATTTTGATATAAAGATAAAAGAAAGGATTAAGTCTTTTGGCGTGAATGTGGTTGAGGTAAGAGGTCTTTTAGGAATCAAGGATAATATATATTCTACTGGAGAAATAGAGGGGAAGTTTAGAAATATTAGTATTTCTGAACAGGCATTGATAGTGAATTCTGAAAATGGCTTAATTGTTATAACTGGCTGTGCGCATCCGGGGATTTTGACAATTTTAAAAGAGACAAAGAAAAACTTCCTAGATAAGGAGATTTTCTGTGCATTGGGAGGCTTTCACCTTTTAGACAAAAAAAGAGAGGATATTAAACTTATAGTCACTGAATTTAAAAAAATGGGTATCAATAAGGTCGGTCCTAGCCATTGTAGTGGAAAAGAGGCAGAAGAAATTTTTAAAGAGCAATATAGAGAAAACTTTATACCTATAAAGGCAAAACAAACAATCGAGATTTAATAATAGGATGGTTAAACATATTTTAAAGGAACTAAGAGCACATGCTCCTTTTACATTTTTTGGTGCAGTTACCGGAATAATTATCATGGCGTTTTCCTTAAAATTGCCTTATCGGATTTCGTATAATGTCTTTTATGTACTTCATCCATTACATGTACTTTTAAGTGCTCTGGTTACTGCCGCTATGTATGGGCTTCATGAATGCAAACGCATCAATGCAAACTGCATAAAAGGAAAATGCAATTTTTGGATGTTGCTTGTTATCGGTTATGTTGGTTCTGTAGGTATTGCTACTATAAGCGATTCGATTATTCCATATCTGGGTGAAATAATGTTAAAAATGCCCAATAGAGGAATCCATATAGGATTTATTGAAAAGTGGTGGCTGGTCAATCCTCTGGCAATAATAGGGATAGTCATTGCTTATTTTAGGCCAAGAACAAAGTTTCCTCATGTCGGGCATGTTTTAATAAGCACCTGGGCTTCCTTATTTCATATTATAATGGCATTGGACGGGTCTTTAAATTTATTTTCATATTTTGTAATTCTGGTATTTTTGTTTCTTGCGGTTTGGGTGCCTTGTTGCGTAAGCGACATAGTTTTTCCTTTGCTGTTTGTGAAAAGGTCAAAACAAATAGAATTTTGAGAAAGGAGAATAAAAAATGGAAGTCAAAGTAAATGATGAAAATTTTAAGAAAGAAGTGCTAGAATCGAAATTGCCTTGCTTGGTAGACTTTTGGGCAGAGTGGTGCATGCCTTGTCATATGGTTGCACCTACAGTTGAGACAATAGCTGAAGAATATAAAGGAAAATTAAAGGTATGTAAACTAAATGTGGACGAAGCCCCAAAGACCGCATCCAATTATGGAATTATGAGCATACCTACATTAGCAGTTTTTAAGAATGGAAAGATTGTAGAGACAATAATAGGAGCAGTTCCTAAAGAAGTAATTGAGAATGCGATTAAATCCTATATTTGAGAGAGGAGGTAAATATGCCTATTTATGCTTATATCTGTAAAGGTTGTGGTGAAAAATTTGATTTATTAGTCGGAGTAACTTCTGAAAAGGTAGAGCTCAAATGTAAGAGATGTGGTAGTGAAAGTATCGAAAGAACCCTAAGTCATTTTAGTGTAGGAAAGTCTGAAGGTAAAACCAGCTCTTCTGGTCCAAGTTGTCCTACTGGAACATGTCCTACCTGCTATTAAGATGAAATTTATTTATAAAAATACTTTAAAGTGGCAGGGAGAGAAAAAAGGTTTGCTTTCATCTCCTGACAAGCCTGATATTGAAGTAGCCACTCCACCTGAATTTAGGGGTCATCCTGGAATCTGGACGCCAGAAGATTTGTTTGTTGCTTCAATCAACTCCTGCATTATGACTACTTTTTTGTATTATGCCCAGAAAGAGAGTCTTGAGATTCTAAATTATGAAAGCCAGGCAGAAGGGATTTTAGAAAGAATAGAGAATCAATTTATTTTTACAGAGATTAAGCTTAAGCTTTCAGTTTCTGTTAAGAAAGATTCAGATGTCCTAAAAGCAAAAAATCTTCTAGAGCTTTCTGAGAAGAAGTGCTTAATTTCTAAATCCATAAAGTCTAAAATTAAAATTATTCCTGAAATAAAAACAGCAGCATAGAATCCAAATGCATGAACCAAAATTCGTTAATGAAATTTTAACTATTCTGAAAAATAATTTAGATAAAAGTGTTCCGTTAAGGAATGCAGTTGTTAACATTAGATTAAGCCCCTTTAGCCATGTAACTTCTGGAGCGCTGCAAGAAACATTTAGGGAATTTTTAAAGGAGACGGATTTTAAAGAAGTCAGGCTTAATATAATAGTTACTGGTGAAAAATTATTTATTCCAACAAAAAATAGTGATTTCCAGTCTGATTATTTCTTGAGTATCCTCGGAAATTATGATATAATTTAAATGTCAAAAAATTTCCGAGGAGGTT
>JBFLXN010000125.1:0-8241 GCA_040755715.1 Candidatus Edwardsiibacteriota bacterium | reverse complement strand
GTTTTTTGATGTAAGGTTTTTGTTTATAACGAGTTAAATTATATCAAAAGCTGGAGGAAAAGTCAAGAAAAATAATCAGATAACCTGCAAAATATCAGCAGGTTATGAATTTTACAGAAGTCTTTAACCTTACATATAAAGGAGGTCTAATATGGCGACATTGCAGGAGAAACTTGCCCAGCAGATTCCGGCTTTAAGAGAGGAAATCCGGAATCTAGTTAAGGAGCACAGCGCCAAGGCTATCTCCCAAGTGACGGTAGAACAAGCCTACGGTGGGATGCGTGGCGTGAAGTGCCTGATTTGTGATACTTCTTTGGTGGAGCCGGATACAGGACTGGTAATCAGAGGAATTCCTATCGCCAATCTAACTGACAGATTGGCCGAGGAAATTCTCTATCTCCTCTTGACCGGAGAGTTGCCCGAGAAAGATGCCCTAACCGCACTCCAGTCTGATTTAAGAAAAAGGAGACAGGTGCCGGATTATGTCTGGAATGTGCTTAAGGCGATGCCAGCAGATTCACACCCGATGTGTATGTTAGATACGGCCATACTGGTGATGGAGAAGGAATCGGTTTTCCGTCACAGATATACCGAGGGGATGAAGAAGGACCAATACTGGGAGGCTACACTTGAAGACTGTCTTACCTTGATTGCCCGACTTCCGGCGATAGCCGCTGGCATTTATCGGATGCGATTCAACAAGGGCTCCCGTATTGAATCTGACCCACAACTTGACCTGGGTGCTGATTATGCCCGGCTGCTGGGTTTGCCAGACCCAAAGGGTGAGTTTGCCAAACTTATGCGACTCTATCTTGTGTTGCACTCAGACCACGAGAGTGGCAATGTCAGTGCAATGACCACTGCCACAGTGAATTCGGCACTGTCTGATCTCTACTACTCACTCTCGGCAGGGCTAAATGGACTGGCCGGGCCACTACACGGTTTAGCCAATCAGGAGTGTTTAGCCTGGGTGCTAATGGTAAAGGAGAAATTCGGTGGTGTGCCGACTGATGAACAGCTCCGCCAATTCGCTTGGGATACATTGAACTCAGGTAAGGTCATCCCGGGCTACGGGCATGCAGTGCTCCGTATTACCGACCCCCGCTTTGATGCTTTCCTTGCTTTCGGCAAGAAATATTGCGCTGATGACCCTGTATTTCAGATTGTGGCTAAAGTCTTTGAAGTAGTGCCTGATGTCTTAAAACAGGTGCAAAAAATTAAAGACCCGTGGCCAAATGTAGATGCCGGTTCTGGGGCATTACTCTATCACTATGGCATGACTGAATTTGACTACTACACCGTTCTCTTTGCTGTCTCTCGGTCACTGGGGGTCTGCTCTCAGGCAGTTATTTCCAGGGCTATGGGTTATCCCATCATCAGACCGAAGTCAGTCACCAGCAAATGGGTGAAGGAAACCGTGGCAAAGATGTGAAAGGACAAAAATTTATGAGCGTGAAGATTACCGGATTTGATTCAAGTTTCAAATACGAAGTTGCCAGAGAACCTGGGGCGGAAAATATAAGATTTTGCTTTCAATGCGGTGATTGCACTGCTTCCTGTCCGGTCAGAGAGGTAGAGGCAAGATACAATCCTCGCAAAATCATTCATATGGTTCTCCTGGGAATGAAGGAGAGAGTGTTCAAGAGTGACTTTGTCTGGCTCTGCGCTGCTTGCTACTCCTGTCAAGAAAGATGTCCGCAAAATGTTAAAATTAGTGAAGTGATGAATGCTTTGAAGAATCTGGCGGTTAGGTCCGGCTATGTGCATCCAAGTCTAAAAAAACAAGCAGAGCTGATTCAATCCTTTGGCAGACTTTATGAAATAGAAGATTTTGACAATAAGCGAAGGCAGAGATTGGGACTGCCAGCTTTGAAGGCTAAGATTGAAGAAGTCGGAAAAATCTTTGAACGATGGACGACAAACGATGAACAGTGAGCGATAAACAGTTTTTTCTGCGCAATCTGTGGACTAGAGAAACTGAAGCAAAATATGAGGAAATACCAAAATGAAATACGCCCTCTTTTTAGGTTGCACCGTTCCAGTTAGAGGAACTCATTACGAGCTTTCCGCCAGAAAAGTAGCCAATCGGCTGGGATTGGAATTCGTTGAGATAGAAGATTTCTCCTGCTGTGGTTTTCCCGTGAAAGCGACTAACGCCGAAATAGCCTTCTTGCTGGCCGCAAGAAATCTAAGCTTGGCCGAATCTAAAGATATTGAAACAATCTGCACTCTCTGCTCTTCCTGCACTTCTACTTTAACCGAAGCCGCCAAGAGGATTAAAGAAGAATACTCAACTAAAGAAAGAGTGAACAAACAATTGAGTCATTTAAAAAGAGAAGTAAAAGGCAAAACGAAAATTAAACATTTTGCCCGGCTTATTTACGAAGAAATTGGCTTAGAAAATATAAGAAAGCTTATTCAGCGTCCGCTTAATTCTTTGAAAGTAGCAGTTCATTCCGGTTGTCATTACTTAAAACCCTCTGAAGTCTTTGAGCATTTTGATGAACCAGAAATACCAAGAACACTTAAGGAATTGGTAGAAGTTACTGGGACTTTCTTGGTGGAATATCCTGAAGAGAAAAATTGCTGCGGTGGTGCCACAATGGGGATTGACGAAATGACTGGCTTGAGAATCGCCAAGAAAAAACTTGACTCGGTAAAAGAAAATAAGGCTGACGCTTTGATTGTCATTTGCCCTTTTTGTGATGTAATGTATGAAGCGAATCAAAAGAAGATTGAACAGACATTTAATGAAAATTACGCACTGCCGATTCTCTATTATCCGCAACTTCTTGGATTGGCTTTAGGAATAGAACCGAAGGAATTAGGTTTTCAGTTTAATACCGTGAAGGCGGATTCAGTCTTAACAAAGATTGGTCTTTGAAAATGGGGGGTGAAACCCAAATGATAAGAAGAAATATACCGAGAGACAATGGCTTTGGTGAGATAAGGCAGATTTTAAAAGAAATAGCGATTAGCCAGAAGAGAAGGGATGTAGAGATTGACGAACTCCGAGAGAGCCAGAAGAGGACTGACGAACAACTAAAGAAGACTGATGAGCAGTTAAAGAAGACCGATGAACAGTTGAACAAGACTGATGCCGAGATTGATAAACTAATAGAAAGCCAGAAGAAAACAGATAAGCAGGTCGGAAATCTCACCGATGGTTGGGGGAAATTTGTTGAGGGACTTGTTGAGCCCTCGGTTTTCCAGCTATTCACACAGTTTGATATTGATATTAGTAGAACCTATCAAAGGGTCAGAACCCGTCTTAACGGTCGTGAATTGGAGATTGATATTTTGTGCGAGGGTAAAAAGAAGGGCAAAGAGGTAGTTCTGGCAGTGGAGGTGAAGAGTTCCTTAGGGATTAGGGATATTAAAAATTACTTAAAGAGGCTTGATGAGTTTTTTGAGTTCTTCCCTAAATATCGTGGCGAATCTTTAATTGGGATAGTGAGTGGTATAAGGTTGAGTAAAGGGGCAGTGGAATTTGCTGAAAGTAAAGGTTTATATATCCTGGCCCCATCAGGCGAGACTATGGTAATACTGAACAAAAAAGGATTCAAACCACGGATTTGGAGATAAAAATTTGGAATGGAGGAAAAGTGAATAAGATTTTCGTCTGTGATTGTCGGGGCACAATAAAATTACCCAAAGACCTGAATTTTGGAAAGGAATTTTCTGTAATTTTTCATCAGGAGTTGTGCTCAAAAGAAGGCAAAGAATTGGTGAAAAAGGAAAACAGGAAACCTGTCATTATTGCCGGTTGCACACCTCGTTTAGCTGAAAGATATTTCGCCAGCGCCAATGCAGAAATAGTCAACATCAGAGAACAAGGGCATTTTTATGGATATAGTCCGGAAAAAATAAAAGAACTGATTGGCTCAGCCGTAGAAAAAATTAAAGTTCGTTTTGCTGAAGAAAGGAAACCGTTTTTGGTAAAGAGTAAATCTGTTCTAGTGATTGGAGGTGGTGTCGCCGGGTTAGAAGCGGCAAAACTTCTAAGTTTAGCCGGATTGGAAGTGATTCTCATTGAAAAGGCACCATTCCTGGGCGGAATGGTGAGCAAACTGGATAGAGTCTATCCGGAAGGGACACCAAATTCTCATACATTATTTAATTTGATTAATGATGTCGTCACGCAAGAAAACATTAAGATTTATACCTCTACAGAACTATTAGAATTTAAGGGTATGCCTGGCGATTTCGTCGCCAAGATTCAACACCATCAAAGCGAAATCTCCGGTTGTAATCTCTGCGGGGAATGTGAAAAAGTTTGTCCGGTAGAAGTAGAGGATTTTGGAATTAAGCGAAGGGCGATTTATTATCTTCCGACCTATCCTGATAATTATCAAATTGACTGGGAAAATTGCACTAAATGTGGTGAGTGTGTGAAGGTTTGCCCTCGGATTAAACTTGATTCTGAAGAAATTTTGTTGGCTAATGTTGGGGCAGTGATTGTAGCCAGCGGTCTCAATTTTTACGATGCCAAGAAAATAACAGAATATGGCTATGGTCGTTATGATGGAGTGATGACTACTTTAGAATTTGAGCGAAAGGTAACCTCTGGTCTAATCAATCCCCAAAGAGTAGTAATTATCAGTTGCGCTGGTTCACGAGATAAAAAATATCTTCCCTACTGCTCTCGGGTTTGCTGTCTGATTGGATTGAAAGAGGCTAAACTCATTAAAGACCTAAATCCTAAGGCAGAGGTCTATTTCACCTATATTGACATTAGGGCTTATGGGGAGAGAGAGAAATTCTATGAGACTTTACGCCAGGTCTCAGGTGTAACCTTCATCAAAGGCAAGCCTTCAGAAGTAAAAAGAAGTGAAGAGAAACTTTTGGTAGTAGTTGAAGATATGTTATTGGATGAAATGCTGGAAATTGAGAGCGATTGTGTAGTCTTGTCTTTAGGATTTGTTCCTGAACAAAATCTTTTGAAAAAATTAGGCATTAAAACCGAGCCAGAAAAATTCCCTAATTCTTATTTAGAATCTTCTCTCTCTGCTGACAGCAATCCCAAGGGTATATTCTTATGTGGTGGTGCTTCATTTCCGGTAAGTGTGAGTGAGGCAATAATAGATGCCAGAAATGCCGCCGCTTCAGTTATCAATTTACTAAAGAAAGAGGATTTTTCTTTTAGAACTTGGACGACTAAAATTAATAGCGATATCTGTTCTGCCTTAAATTGCCGGTTATGTGTAAACACCTGTCCTTATGGCGCTATCTATGAAGAAGAGGAAAAGGTAAAAGTGAACGAATTTGTCTGTATGGGATGTGGAATCTGTTCTGCCACTTGCCCAGCGGGTGCTAACCAGCTCCAAGTCTATTCTGATAAAGAACTTTTAGCCCAGATAAAATCTCTGGCAAAGCCAGGAAGTGTTTTAGGTCTTTTGTGCAAGTGGAGTGCCTATAATGCGGCTGACAAGTTGGGCTATGAAGGGAAGAGAGTCCCCGAAAATATCTCCATCCTGCGGATTCCCTGCAGTGGTAGAGTGGAAAGCCAGATGATTTTAGAGGCTTTGAATCAAGGGGCAAAAGGAATTTTGATTGGCAGCTGTTACCCTGATGCCTGTCATTATCTAGAGGGAAATTTCAAGGCAAGAAACCGTTGTGAGATGCTGAAGGATTTTATAGAACAATTGAATTTTCCGCAGAATGTTCTTCGTCTGGAGTGGTTTGGAAAAGAGGAGTCAAGCAAGTTATTCAGGATATTGGAGGAGATGAATCGGTGAAAAAGTCGACATTTACCAATATGTGCGTTAAATTGTATTACAGAAAATAGAGAGGGTTCATATGAGAGAAACAATTACTATAAGTGTTCCTAAGTCGATTAAGCAAAAGTTAGATTGGATAATTAGAAAAGAACATCTCAATCGGAGTGACATTATTAGAGAGGCACTGCGACAGTATTTTGCCCGGCAGGAATTCCATCGACTTCGCCAACTTATGGTTCCCGAGGCAGAAAGTCGAGGTATTTATACTGATGAGGATGTTTTTCGTAAGGTGTCATGAACCTCCGTTAGAAGCTTTTGGTTTAAGGAATTTCACCCAAAAACGAGAATTTGTATCTAAAATAAGGAGGTTCTAACAGGGTGAAGATATTCTTGGATACAAATGTGCTGCTTGCTGCATTCATAGCACGGGGAATATGCAATGAGCTTTTTGAGCATTGTCTGGTAGAACATACAATCTACATATCTCAGTGGATTCTTGATGAATTTTATGAAAATCTGGTAAAGAAATTTGGTTTTTCAAAGACTAAAGCGGATCGAGTTGTAAATTTTATTTGTGAAAATACAGTAATGGTGACTTATACTCCCTTATCATCACCTGTTTGTCGGGATCCCGATGATGACC
Organism: Candidatus Edwardsiibacteriota bacterium; assembly: GCA_040755715.1. GTDB lineage: Bacteria > Edwardsbacteria > AC1 > JBFLXN01 > JBFLXN01 > JBFLXN01. Next base: position 1,878 of record JBFLXN010000125.1, on the reverse strand, counting down.
ATATTTTAGCATCAGCAGTAAGTGGAAATGTAGACTGCCTTATCAGTGGAGATGAAGACCTACTTGTGTTAAAAGACTTTCAAGGGATTCCAATTTTAAAACCGAGTGATTTCTGGAAGTTTGAGAAAGAGAAAATGGGGTGGCATAGCAGATAACAATGGGCTTTGCTACTCTTAGACACAACTGCTTAATATAAACAGGAGGTAAGAATGGCTAAACCAAAGGTTGCATTCTACTGGAACGCTTCTTGCGGTGGATGCGAAGAAGCAGTAGTAGATTTGGCAGAAGACATCTTGAAAGTCGTGGATGCGGTTGACATCGTCCTCTGGCCAGTGGCTCTGGATTTTAAATACAAGGATGTAGAAGCTATGCCAGACGGCTCTATTGCCGTGACCTTTATGAACGGGTCAGTGAGAACAGAAGAGCAGGAACACCTGGCTAAACTCTTAAGAAAAAAATCAGGCTTAGTCGTAGCATTTGGTAGTTGCGCCCATTTAGGAGGAATTCCGGGATTAGCCAATTTTTCCAATCGTGCTGGAATCTTTGAAAGAGCCTATAAACTTGCTCCCAGCACGGTTAATCCAGAAGGAATCTTTCCGCAGACGAAGACAAAAACAGAAGTAGGTGAACTCACCTTGCCAGAATTCTATGATACGGTTCATACCTTAGACCAGGTGATTGATGTTGACTACTATCTACCTGGCTGTGCCCCACCACCAGATTTGATTACTAAAGCCGTGATGGCTATCTTGGAAGGCAATCTACCTCCCAAAGGCTCAGTTCTGGCTCCGGACAAGGCTCTGTGTGACACCTGTCCGAGAGCCAAAAGTAAACCGGAGAAAATTGCTATTAAAGAAATTAAGAGAATTCATCAGGTTATGGCTGACCCGGAGAAATGCTTCCTGGCTGAAGGAATAATCTGTCTGGGTCCAGCGACTCGTTCTGGTTGTGGGGAGCGCTGCATCAATGCCAATATTGCTTGCAGAGGTTGTTTCGGGCCGACGAAAGAAGTGATTGACCAGGGGGCAAAATTCCTTTCGGCTTTAGGTTCTATCTTTGACACCACTGACGAAGCGGAATTGAAAAAATTAGCCGATTCAGTAATTGACCCCGGCGGATTATTTTATATGTATAGTTTACCAGGGTCTCTGTTGAGAAGAAGAAGAATCTCACAATAATTATGGATTTGATGGATTAAAAAGTCAAAGGCGCATACCGGGTTATCAGGATGCAGGACATCAGAACATCAGGAGAAAGTCAGTTAACAGAGGGATTCTTTGAAGTAACCTGATGTCCTGATACCCTGATGGCCGCTACCTGATAACCTGATTCTCTGATAACCGTTTTAAGTTTCTGAAAATCCGTTCTTCAGGATTAGCCAAGTAGCGTGCGGAGGTGAAAACCGACAAGATTTGTCAAAGAGATGGTTCAGCCTTAGCTCACCATAAAAGAAGATTTATAGGGTTTCGTCCAGATTCGGTATATCCGAACCTGTTCGGATACAAACAAGATAACCAAAATGTCGCTTCGCTCCATTTTGGTTATCGGGATGCGGATGAGCGAAAGGCGGAAGCCTTATGTAACTCAAGTGGAATTTTTGAAAAAGGGAGGTTGCGAAGCGTCACTTCGGCTATCAGCGGCGGCGGGGTACCCACCAAAGGTGGGTCGCACGAAGTGGATCGAGGCTGAAGCCAAAACTTGTAGTGAGCCTGTCGAACCTATGCCCCTAAAGGGGCACTTCGCTCATCCGCATCCCGTTATACGCAATTGGTCGTCTGAAAAGGAGATAAAATATGAAACGATTATCTGACAAGGAGATAAAGAAGATTTACAAAATGATATGCGAGTATCATGATAAACATTTAAAGCAATATGAAG
>JBFLXN010000124.1:0-8351 GCA_040755715.1 Candidatus Edwardsiibacteriota bacterium | reverse complement strand
GATGATATAGTGCATACAAACCTCCTTTTTTAGTGGGGGTAAACATTAAGTTTATCCAATTGTAATTATATCATCGGCTTAGAGAAATTTCAAGCTTTAAAAAAGGGCTTGTATTGAACAGTACAGCTAATTGTGATGAGTCAAGAAAAATGAAAAGGGCTGTCTTCTTAGACCGTGATGGGACAATCAATGTTGACTATGGCTATATCGGCGAGCCTGATAAGGTAAAGTTACTTCCGAGTGTAGCCAAAGGAATTCGTCTTCTAAATGAAAAAGGTTTTCTCGTAATTGTCATCACCAATCAATCTGGTGTCGCCAGAGGCTATTTTGATGAAAAAACAGTCAAAAGAGTTAATCAAGGAATTGCTGAATTATTAGCTCAGGAAAACGCCAGAATAGATGCCTTCTATTTTTGTCCACATCACCCTGATTTTGGTAACAAGAAATACCGCAAGGATTGCTCCTGCCGTAAGCCCAAGCCAGGGCTTTTCAAAAAAGCCGCTTTAGACTTCAAGATTAATTTCGCTAAATCCTGGATTGTAGGTAACGAACCTCGGGATATTGAAATGGGAAAAGAATTAGGAGCAAAAATGATTCTGCTTGGAAAACACAATTTGTTACAAGTAGCTAAACGAATTGTCAGAGATTCGCTTATTGCTGATATGCTTATATGTTAATATGCTGATAAGGAAAAACGGGTACCGGATTATCAGGTTATCAGGAAGTGGGTATCAGTCCGTCTGAGGCGGAAGGATATCAGGTTAATATGAACAAATCCCGTTATGAGTTTTCCTGATGTCCTGATTCCCTGAGATCCTGCATTCTGGTCTTCCGATAACCTGATAGCCGCTTTAAGGGTTCCCGTATCACCATATCAATTACCGTCTGAGATGAACAAACTGTCCTGTCTGGTCATTACCTTCAATGAAGAAAAAAATATTGTCCTCTGTCTGGAAAGTCTCGCCTGGGCCGACGAAATTGTAGTAGTTGATGCCTTTAGTGAGGATGAAACTTTTGAGTTAGCAAAAAAATTTACTCCGAAGGTCTTTAAAAGAAAATGGGAAGGCTATACCGAGGCTAAAAAATTTGCCTTAACTCAAACAACTGGAGATTGGATTCTCTGGATTGATGCTGATGAAAGAGTTACTCCAGTTCTATCTAACGAAATCAAAAAAGCCATCAAAGATAATTCTTTTGATGCTTATGAAATGCCGCGCCAAGCATTTTTCCTGGGAAAATGGATAAAGCATTGCGGTTGGTATCCAGGATATGTAATCAGGCTCTTTAAAAAAGACAAAGCAAGATTCACTGATAGTTTGGTTCATGAAGGAGTGATAATTTCAGGTAAAGTCGATCGTCTAAAGGAACCTCTCCTGCACTATGCCTATGATAATTTATCTCAATATTTTACAAAATTCAATCACTATACTACCTTAGCTGCCGAAGACTACTTCCGCCATCATAAAAGATGGCATTTTTATCAACTTCTGTTCAATCCTCCCGCTTTCTTTTTGAGAAGTTATATTTTGAAATTAGGATTTCTGGACGGAATGCACGGACTTATCCTTTGTTTTCTCTCGGCTTTCTCAGTCTTTATCAAATATGCTAAATTATGGGAAAGAGAAAGGAGGCACTAGGCGGGACACCGTGACCAAAATCACAGAACCATAGAAAAATAAGGAGGGTGAGTGTATGAATAGGAAACTTAACAATGTTTTAAATATCATCAAAGAGCAAAAAAAAATTCTTGAAGGAGAACTATAAGGTGAAAGAAATAGCGATATTCGGCTCTTTTGTGAGAAGTGAACAAAAAAGAGGAAGTGATATAGACATCCTTGTGGACTTCTATGAAGTTCCTGACCTTCTTGAGTTCCTAAATCTTGAACGGTATCTGGAGAGAATTTTAAGAAAAAAGATTGATTTAGTTAGGAAACCTGCGGTCCGGAGAGAGCTTAAAAGAAAAATCTCAAGCGAGGCAATATATTTATGAGAAGAGATTATGAGTTGTTTGTCAAAGATATATTAGATAGCATCTTGAAGATAGAGGAGTCTTGTGGAGATTAAAGAAATTAGTGAGAAGATGAGGTGTGGTGAGTATGAAGTCACTTTTCATGCTGAAAAAGAAAGATATGCTGAAGATATAACAATCTCTGATTTAGAAACTGCCATTTCCAATGGAGAGATATTGGAAGACTATCCTGATGATCCGAGAGGACCAAGTTGTCTTGTCCTTGGTTATTCACGAAATCAACCTATTCACATTGTTTGTGGCTATACTCCCATAAAATGGGTTAGAATAATAACAGTTTATATACCCAAATTACCAAAGTGGATTGATGAAAGGACAAGGTCTAAAAGGAGGTGAGAGTAATGCATAAATATGGAGATTGCTCTTTCTGTGGTGGAGAAGTAAAAGGTGATAGAATTGAATTAGATTATCGGTATAAAGGAAAACTATATATCTTCCAAGATGTGCCGGCTGGGGTTTGCCAACAATGTGGAGAGAAATACCTTACTGCAAAGGTAGCCAAAGAGATTGAGCACAGAATTCAAACAAGGGAGAAGTGGGATAAAACTATTTCCGTTCCTGTAGAGATTTTCTCTGAGGGAGCAACAGTGTAAAAAAGCATTACCGGGATGTTTAAGCTGAAAGCGACCAACGGCGCATAATGTGATGTAAGAGACCTCGTTTGCCCAAATCCGCTTTTGGGTGGACTAAAGAAGAGAAAAAAATTATTGAGGAGAGTTTGAAATAACGCCGCAGTCTCCTGTCTTTTTGTTCAAGACACGATGAGAAATCCCCCTTCATCCCCCTTTTTCAAAGGGGGAAATGGGAGGAGAATTCAAAAGTGAATTTAGTGTGTCTATGGGTGTAACTGAAAGAATATGACAAATAAAAAATTAAAAATTTCGGTCTGCGTTATAACATACAATGAAGAGAAAAATATCCAGAAATGCCTGGAAAGTGTAATTGATTGGGTAGATGAAATCGTTGTAGTAGATGCCTACAGCACAGATAATACCTTAAAAATTGTGGAAAAATATACCTCAAAGATTTATCAGTCTAAATGGGAAGGATTCAGCCAACAAAAAAATTTTTGTTTAAGTAAAGCCCAGCATAAGTGGATACTATTTCTTGATGCGGATGAATATGTCACTAAAGAATTAAAGAAAAGAACATTTGAAATTTTTGAAAGGGAGCCTGACTGTGATTTTTATAAAATCCAGAGAAAAGAACATTTTATGAATAAGTGGATTCGCTACGGAGCCTGGAATCCAAGTTGGCATATCAGACTTTTTAAGAAGGAAAACGCCTATTTTACTGGAGAAGTCCACGAATACCCGGTGGTCAAAGGAAAAGGCGGATATATAGACGAATTCTTCTATCATCAGAGTTTTCAGAATTTGGAAGACCTCCTTGATAAATTTAATTCCTACACGACTTTAGATGCACAAAAGAAGTTCAACCTCGGCGTCAAGCATAAAAAATATTATATGTTCTTTTCCGGTATGGCTATGTTCTTCAAGTCATATATCGTAAAAAAAGGATACCGTGATGGCCTGGAAGGACTGCTGTTGGCAATAATAGAAGGAATGTATTTTCTCATCCGCCAGGCAAAATTATATTACCTCTGGCAAAAAAATAAAAACTTGGAGAGATAGAAATTTGTTGAAATTGATAGAAATACATCACAGTAGATTTCTCTGTCTAAAGCAGAGATGACAATGAATTTCAAGAAATTTTCCGCCAGAGGCGGATCTGCCTAAGGCACGACTATGAATTTCTATAAGTTTCTATGGTAATTTCTCGTGGTAGTGTTTAAAGCGATGGACTTTGAACTTTCTCTCATCATTACTACCTACAATCAGCCTCAGTTTCTCAATCTTGTCCTTGCTTCTGTCTCCAGACAGAGCATCTCTAATTTTGAAGTTCTAATCGCTGATGATGGTTCTGGTAAAGAGACAAAAGATATTATTGAAGGATATGAAAAAAGACTTAACTTGAAGCATATCTGGCATCCAGACCAGGGCTACCGAAAATCAATTATTTTAAATAAGGCAGTAAATGCCTCATCTTCAGATTATTTAGTGTTCATTGATGGCGACTGCATACTTCATAGAGATTTCTTAGAAGACCATTTGTCTTTTAGAGAAGTAAATCACTTTCTGGCAGGTCGTCGGGTAGAATTAGGTGAACAACTAACAGAAAAAATTAGCGCTAACAAAATCCTTCAGGGATATTTTGACAGATTTAATCTTGAGCTCTTGGTAAGTAACTTCAAAAATGATTCCCGGCATTTCAATCGGAGTATTCCTGTTCGCTCTCAACTCTTGAGAAAATTGTTTAGACACAATAAGGTGCCGGACATATTAGGTTCCAACTTTTCATTATATAAGAGAGATTTGATTTCAGTTAATGGATTTAATGAATCTCTGACCCATTACTGGGGTGAGGATGGCGATTTGTTTTTGCGTCTAAGAAACTCTGGATATAAGATCAAAAGCATCAAGGGAGTGGCTATTCAATTTCATTTATATCATAAACGAAGAAGACCTGATAAAAACATAGTAGAATGGTATTATCGCTCTCTCGGTGATTATAGTTATAAAATCTGTAAAAAAGGATTTAAAACTGCGGAAAATTCTTGACGCAAAATCTGCGTAATCATTATGAAAATCGGTTTAGATATTTCCTCAGGTTTATCTTCTCAACCTACTGGGGTAGGAGTCTACATCCTTCAGCTGGCGAGGCATCTTGCCAAAATTGACAGAGAGAACGAATATTTTCTCTATACCCGGGGGAAGAAAAAAATTTCCTTTCAAGAAGTGGTGAATGTGAGATTTTACAACTTGCGTTCGCCTCGTGTTTTTTTCCAATCAGTTAACATCTTTCATGGTTTGGCTTTCAAACTCCGTTTTTGGCCACGGGCAGGCAGACGAGTTGTGACGGTTCATGATATGTCGCCTTTTTCTCCAGATAGAGATTTTAACCCCCCTGATTTCGCCCGAATGCAAAAGACTATAAGAAAAGCTACTGCCCGTGCTGATTCAATTATCGTTTCCTCAGAAAGCGTCAGACAAGAAATCATTCACTTTTTATCTGTGGAACCAGAAATAGTCCGAGTTGTCCATCACGGCCTGGATGAGCATTTCCATCCAGTAGAAGATGAAACAAAAATAAAACAGTTAAAGGATAAACTTCACTTACCGAACGAATTCATTCTCTTTGTCGGAACTCTGGAAGCAAGGAAAAATTTAGTCAGACTAATTGAGGCGTTTTCTAAATTTACTGCTGAAAATAGAAATAGTCCTCCCCTTCTTTTAGTTGGACGAAAAGGAAGAAATTGGGAAGAAATTTTTGAGAGAGTTAGTTCTCTAAACTTAAATTCCAAGGTGCATTATTCAGGCTATTTTCAAAGAGAAGATTTGCCATTGCTTTACTCCGCTTGTCTATTCTTTGTTTACCCTTCTCTCTGTGAGGGTTTTGGGATTCCAGTCTTAGAGGCGATGGGCTGTGGCGCAGCGGTTCTTACTTCCTCCATAAGTGCTCTACCTGAAGTGGTCGGCGACGCCGCTTATTTAGTAAATCCCTACAAGGTAGAAGAAATCAGAGAAGGAATAGAAAAACTTTTCTTTGACCAAGATTTAAGGAAAAAATTGAAAGAGAAGGGACTTAGCCGGGCTAAAAATTTTACTTGGGAAAAGTCAGCTCAGCGAACACTTGAGATTTATCAATCACTCTTTCAGCAATGAGACCAGATAGTTTTCAACGAATTCTCATCAGTCGTTTGCGTTTTATTGGTGATGTAATTTTGACTACGCCAGTGATTAGAGCCTTCCGAGAAAATTTTCCGACGGCAAAACTTTCGTTTCTCGTAGAAAAAGAAAATAGCCCTGTTTTAGAAAATAATCCTGACCTAAATGAAATTCTTACTTTTGAAAGAAACTGGTCCTTAATAAAACAAATTAAGTTCATTCGTCACTTGCGCCAAAAACATTTTGACTTGGCGGTGGACTTCTTCTGTAATCCCCGCAGTGCCTATCTCACTTTTCTCACTAATGCTAAATGGCGGATAGGGTATGATGTTCGCCTCAGAGGAAGAATTTATCATCAAAGGGTTAGAGTGAAAGAAAAAGTCAATGCAGTAGAGAGCCATTTAACTTTGGTTTCTGCTTTAGGTCTTTCAGTTCCCCAAGACAGAACTCCCCGAGTCTTTCTCTCTGAATCAGAAAAAATATGGGCCAAAAATTTTTTAAGACAAAAAGGAATAGAACCAGGGAAACTTCTTATTGGATTACATCCTGGAGCCAGTTGGCCAGCAAAGCGCTGGCCCAAAGAAAGATTCTTTGATTTAGCTACACAATTTATGAAGAATTGCGGGGCAAAGATAATCTGGGTAATTGGTCCTAAAGAAAAAGACCTTTCTCCTTTCCCCCATCGGGGAGAGTCGGAAAGAGGTCAGCAGGAAAGTTTTCTCATTCTCCAAAATTTTTTATTAAGACAACTCGCAGCAGTCATCTCTCAGTGCGACCTTTTTATTGCTAATGATGGTGGTCCAATGCATTTAGCCTGTGCCTTAGGGACTCCAACTTTAGCCATTTTCGGACCGAGTGAACCAGAAATTTGGTTTCCTTATTCTTTTTTTAAGAAATACCGTGTGGTTGTTTCTCAGGTTCCCTGTCGTCCCTGTCATCAAGACTTTTGTCCGGATAAAACATTAAGATGTATGACCGAACTTTCTGTAGGGAAAATTTTTAATGAAGCCCAAGAAATCCTTCAAGGAACCAGAAAAAATTTTAATTATTAAATTACGCGCTTTAGGTGATGTTCTTCTTTCTACTTTGGCCGACCAACTTATTTCTGAAGAAGGTGTGCAGATAATTCTTTTAGGCAGTAAGAGAGAAGAAACCGATTTGCACTATCTTCAAAATCTTATGAAACAACCTTGTTCAATGCTTTCTTGAAATAATAAAAATCCATGAAAGTTTCGGGGTTCTCAATAGTTCGCCATGCAATTAAATTCGACTATCCTGTAGTGGAGGCAATAACTTCGTTACTTCCTTTATGTGATGAATTTGTAATTGCTGTCGGGAATTCTGAAGATGAAACTCTTGGGCTTATTAAATCAATAAATTCACCCAAAGTAAAAATCATAGAAACCATTTGGGATGATAATCTTCGAGAAGGCGGGCGTGTGCTTGCAGTTGAAACCGATAAAGCTTTTTCTGCAATATCAGGCAATTCCGACTGGGCTTTTTATATTCAGGCGGATGAGGTTATACATGAAAAATACCACACTGCAATTTTGGAAGCCATGAAAAAATGGAAAGACGATGAAAGAGTGGAGGGACTGCTTTTTAATTATTTGCATTTTTATGGTTCTTACGATTATATTGGTGATTCTCGCAGGTGGTACAAGAGAGAAATCAGAGTGGTGAGGAACGACAGGCAGATTCGTTCGTTCCGCGATGCGCAGGGTTTCAGAAAAAATAATAGACTGCTTCATGTAAAACCGATAGACGCATTTGTTTATCATTACGGATGGGTTAAGCCACCTGAGTTACAGCAGAGCAAGCAGCAGCACTTTCATAAGTTATGGCATGATGATGAATGGCTCGGGAAAAATATTTCAAAAGAACAATTATTCGACTATTCAAAAATCGATTCGCTTGAACGCTTCACCGGCACCCACCCTGCTGTGATGCAAGAACGCATACGACAGAAAAACTGGGAATTTAATTTCGATTTGACTAAAAAAAATTTTCCTCTGCTTAAAAGATTACTGTATCAGATTGAAAGGAAAACCGACTGGAGAATCGGAGAGTACAGGAATTTTAAAATTATCAGAAACTGAAACCGTGTTAATATTTTTCTGCTTTTTGTTGAATCTCTTTCCGACAAGAAAAGATTTCCTGTTTACATATCCGATAAAGTCAGCGCACTTGAGAATATCAGCGTTTTCACCACCAAGGAAGATATGCCCTTAAAAGAAGTTTTGAAAAAAATATATGAGAAAAAACGGCGGACAATGTATGAAAGAAATCAGTATAGAAATGGTTTTGAACGCCGCCAGAAAATTATTGAGAGATAAATGAAGTTCAGAGTTTTTCTTGATGGCGTAGGAAATTATACCACGGAAACACGGAAGGGCGGAGACACGGAAGAGATTTTAATAATTTTTTAAATTCTGTGCTTCCTAAATTTCGTGCTTCCGTGGTAGTCTTTTTTCCTGTCAGCTAAAAATTAAAAGTGGACTGTTTAAGAATTAAAAGTGGACTAAATTTAAGTCTAGCTTTTTTACTTTGTGAACACCAATAAGTTTGTTCTTATACCACAATCTGATTTCAGC
>JBFLXN010000123.1:0-8423 GCA_040755715.1 Candidatus Edwardsiibacteriota bacterium | reverse complement strand
AAGGGGTTACAATTCCGAAAGTTGCCAGTGGCAAGTTTCGGAATGTCATATCCCGATAGAATCGGGATGTGAAAGTGCTGTGTGACTCCCGAAAAAAGTTACGGAATTTATGTCACACAGCACTAGAGGGTAGTATATGGGATAAATTACACTCAAAATTTAGTTATTGTTTACAGTATTGGACACAGAAGAGAGATATATCGGTGGAGTTTACGACAACATGAGTCTCCGCATTCTCCGCTGTTCTTTTGTATGAAATGTCTAAAGAAATAAAAGTGATGAAAAAAGTAGTAGTAGCGATGTCAGGTGGTGTGGATAGTTCGTTAGCCGCCGCTTTGTTAAAAGAAGAAGGATATGAAGTTATTGGCGTAAGTATGCGCCTCTTTTGTTACCATAATTCTAAGCTTCACGAAAAGAGTTGCTGTTCGTTTGAGGCAATTGAAGGCGCAAGAGCGGTTTGTGATAAATTGAAAATTCCTCATTATGTAATAGACCTGTCTTTTGAATTTGAAAGAGTAGTGATTGAAAACTTTTGTCAAGAATATCTGAAAGGGAAAACCCCAAACCCTTGTATTGTTTGTAATACGGTAATCAAATTTTCAAAAGTTTTAGAGAAAGCAAAATCTTGGGGCGCTGATTTTTTAGCCACCGGGCATTATGCCAGAATAGTTCACCCAGTTAGAGACCTCCTTTTGAGAAATGAAGCATTCTCTAATGGGGTAAAAAATGGTGAACAATACCGCCTTTTCAAAGGCGTTGACAGAAGTAAAGACCAATCGTATGCCTTATGGGGCCTTACTCAGAAGACGATGTCAAACATTCTCTTTCCTTTAGGAAATCTGACCAAAGAAGAAGTGCGAAATAAAGCTAGAAAATTAGGACTTAAGACCGCTAATAAAGCAGAAAGTCAAGAAATTTGTTTTATCCCTGATAATAACTATGGAGAATTTTTAAGAAGTAGGGGCGGTAAATTTAACGCCCCTACTCATCCTGTTTCCCCCGGTCAAATAGTTGATAAATCTGGGAAAATTCTTGGAGAACATAAAGGAATTGCCTTTTATACTATTGGGCAAAGAAGCGGTTTAGGAATTGCTATTGGTAAGCCTCTATATGTCATAAGAATTGATGGAGAAAAGAATCAAATTTATGTGGGTGAAGATAAAGACCTCTATCAAAATAAATTGATTGCTTCCCAATTAAATTGGCTGAGGGGGGTAGGGCCACGAAACAGTTTTCAGGCAGAAGTGAAGATTCGGTATCTCCATCCGGCCACTCTGGCCACAATTACTCCTTTAGCCAAAGACAAAGTATCAGTTGTCTTTGCTGAACCTCAGCGAGCCATTACCCCTGGCCAATCGGTGGTATTTTACCGAGGAGAAGAAGTGATTGGGGGGGGGATAATTGAAAGCAAAAAGTAAAGGTAGTGTTCAATAAAAAATGTTTAAGTGGCTAATCAATAATATAGAAATCAAAATAGTGGCTTTAGTGATTGCTCTGCTTCTCTGGTTCCATGTAGCCACAGAACGAACTTCTACAGTTATTTGGCAGACTTCCCTAAGAGTTCGGAATTTACCCAGGAATTTGGTTCTGGTCACTGAGATTCCTTCTGCCATCGCAGTAGAGTTTGAAGGAACTGGAAAACAATTGCTACTCCTAAGATTTAAACCACCTTATGTAGAAATAGACCTCTCGGAACTCAAATTGCCTAAGAACAAAATTATTCTTCAGCCAGAAGATGTAAAACTGCCTGCCGAAACGAAGGTATTGGTAAAGAAAATTATTTCGCCTACTACTTTAGAGTTGGAACTAGATCGCCTCGGCTCTAAAAAGATTCGGCTATTTCCTATTTGTGAGGGGGAACCTAAAGAAGGATTTGTTTTGGCTGAGCCGCCAATTCTTCACCCCTCTGTAGTAGAACTTTCAGGACCACGCAAAATGCTATCAACAATTGATTCTCTCAGCACAGAAAAAATTAACCTTGAGGAACTCACTTGCCAAACAAAACAATGGATTAAGTTACCTCTTCCCAACAAAGAACTATTTAAAATTTCCCCAGAATCAGTTTTAGTTTTATTAAAAGTAGAGGAAGCGGTAAAAGAGATAATTCCTGAAGTAATTGTGCAAGTGGTCAACCGGGAAGGAAATTTAGTGGTTTCTCTCCAACCTCAAAAAATCAATTTAAGTGTGGTGGGCCCTGCGGCCGAAATTAGAAAACTTGAGCCCAGCAAGATTAAGGCTAAGATTGACCTGGCGGGGTTAAAGAATGGTGTGTATGATTTACCCGCCAAAATTGAATTGCCGCCCAGTATAGCTCTTCTTGAAGCCGAACCCAAACATTTCCGGGTAGTAATTAAATAGTAGAGGCAAAAAGAAATTAGAGCTGAAGGCTGAAGAACTGAAGCATAAAAGATTTTTAACTTTAGCTCTTCAGAGTTTCAGTTCTAACGGCAAGGTGGGATGAACCAAATGTTTATCTTAGGTATTGAAACTTCTTGTGATGAAACCTCTGCCAGCGTAGTTAGAGACGGAAATGAAATTCTTTCCAATATTATTCTTTCCCAGTTAATTCATATCCCATATGGAGGGGTAGTTCCAGAGTTAGCCTCCAGGGCACATATTAAGACTTTGATTCCAGTAATCAAAATCGCTCTGAAGGAGGCAAAAGTCTCCCTGTCTGAAATTGAACTAATTGCGGTAACGAATTGTCCAGGTCTGGTAGGCTCACTTCTAATTGGTCTCTCCTGCGCTAAGGGATTAGCCTATTCTTTGAGAATTCCACTGATGGGACTGAATCATCTTGAAGGACATATCTCGGCAATCTTTTTGGAAGAACAAATAGAAAATCCATTTGTTGCTTTAGTAGCTTCAGGAGGTCATACTTCACTTTACCAAGTGAGTGAAAACGAATTTAAACTTTTGGGGGCTACCTTAGATGATGCGGCCGGTGAAGCTTTTGATAAAGTAGCAAAACTCTTGGGTCTTGCCTATCCTGGCGGACCAGAAATTGAAAGATTAGCCAAATCAGGCAATCCAGACGCTATCCCATTTCCAAGAGCCTACCTGAATGAAGAAAGCCTGGATTTTTCTTTCAGCGGATTAAAGACCGCCGTGATTCACTATCTCAGGAAAGAAGAAAGGAAATCTTTGCCCGATATCTGTGCGAGTTTCCAAGAAGCAGTAGTTGATGTCTTAGTGGAAAAGTCAATCCGAGCGGCAAAGAGACAGAAAGTGGAAGACCTTGTGTTGGTGGGAGGTGTAGCCTGCAACAGTCGCTTGCGACTGAAAATAGAGGAATCGGCCAAGGCAGAGAAATTACATAGTCACTTTCCCTCACCGTCTCTCTGCACTGATAATGCAGCGATGATTGCTGCCGCCGGCTATCGCCGATTTATCAAAGGTGAGAAAGATAATCTTTCTCTTTCAGCAATGGCAAAATTGGACAGCACAAGAGAAAAAGAGAAGAACCGAAAATGATTGCCCAATCTCTCCAATGGAAAAACGATGCCTTAGAAATTTTAGACCAGAGACAATTGCCTCAACGGATACGATATCTCAGATGTCATTCCTATCCATCAGTGATAAAGGCAATAGATGAATTAGCGGTGAGAGGAGCGCCAGCTATTGGTATAGTCGCTGCTTACGGAGTCTATTTAGGAATAAAAAATATGCAAACCAAAGAAAGATTTTTGACAGAGTTTCCTTTGGTAGTTGAAAAATTCAAAGCGAGTCGTCCTACAGCAGTTAATCTATTTTGGGCACTGGGAAGAATGGAGAAAATAGTTAAAAGAAGGGAAAAATCTCTCGCAGAACTTAAAAAAGAATTATTAGATGAAGCCTTAATAATACATAATGAAGAAAAAGAAAAATGTGAAAAAATTGCCCGATATGGAGCAAAATTAATCAAAGACGGATTTACTGTTCTTACCCACTGCAATACTGGAATGTTGGCTACCGGCGGGATAGGGACTGCTTTAGGTATTATCTACAAAGCCAAACAAGAAGGAAAAAGAATTTCGGTAATTGTAACCGAAACCCGTCCACTCTTACAGGGAGCACGCTTGACTACTTGGGAATTAAAACAGACAGACATTGAGGTAACTCTGATTTGTGACAGTGCGGCTGCCTGGACAATGAAAAATAAAAAGATTGATTGTCTGATTGTTGGTGCAGACCGGATTGCTGGTAATGGTGATATTGCCAATAAAATCGGTACCTATAATTTAGCTATTTTAGCCAGAACACACAAAATTCCTTTCTATGTAGCCGCTCCGACTTCTACTTTTGACTGGAATTTAAAAAACGGTAAGGAAATACCAATTGAAACAAGAAATGCGGAAGAGATTACATTCACCCCCTTAGAAAAATTTTCTAAGGGGGCAGGAGTAAAAAGAAAAAAAATTACTCCAGATGGGATTAATGTTTTTAACCCTGCCTTTGATGTGACCCCAGCGAAATTCATCAGTGCGATTATTACTGAAGAAGGCATCTTGAGACCTACCAGCGGTCATTTTTTACTTGACAAAGTGTTTAGAATGGTATAAACTATAATTGAATTTACCAATCTCCAATAAATTTTTCGTTTCATTTGGCTAAGATGGCTATGTTGTCTATCATCACAATTTGTGAAATTTAATAAATCAAGGAGAAATATTATGACACAAGAAAGTTTTCAATTGCGACCCGAAATTGAAGCACTAACTGAAGAATATGTGGCTAACCCAAAGTCAAGGGTTTTTGCTCTACTAGCCGATGCCTACCGAAAAGGTAATATGCTGGAGGAAGCAATTGAGGTCTGCAAAAAAGGGTTGGAAACGCATCCTAACTATGCTACTGCCCATTTGGTTCTGGCTCGCTGTTACTACGAAAAGAGAATGCTTTCCTTAGCCCGAGAAGAATTTGAAAAGACACTTAAATTTGACCCACAAAATCTGGTAGCTTTGAAACTTTTAGCCGAAGTCTATCTTTCTCAAGGGATGAAGGAAGAAGCTGTCAAACGGTATCAAATGGTTTTAGACCTTAATCCAGCAGAACCTGAGGTGAAAGAGAAATTAGAGACACTTTTGCCAAAAGAGGAAAAGAGAGAAGAGCCAGTAATTTCTAAACCATCAGCTGCCGAACTTTCACTAATGGGAGTTCAGGAAATCAAGCCAGTAGAATTAGTGATTGAAAAAGCACCAGAAATCCCACCCGCTGTAATTGAACTTACACCACCTTCTGGAATTGAAACCACTTCACTTCCACCAGTTGAGCCTTCAGTGCCAGAAACTCTGGAGTCAAAGGTAATGCTACCTACCTCTGAGAGCGGGGTCTTACCGAAAGAAAAACCTGTGGAGGGAGGCGAATCACTGACTTCGGAAATTACAAAAGCGGAAGAGACCCAGCCTCTGGCAAGAGTGATTGAAATGCCAGCACCACCACCGACCTTAGAAATTACGGAAACTCCACCACAATTTCCACCTTTAGAAGTGATGCGTCCACCACTGATTGTTCCAACTCTTGAAACGATAGTAAAACCACCAGAAATAGAAAAGCCACTAGAGATGGAGAAACCACCAGAAATGCAAAAACCGGCCATAGTTGAAGAGATACCACCGAAAGAGATTCCGAAACCAAAGCCCCCTATAGCCTCCAAGACTTTGGCCGAAATCTATGCTGAACAAGGATTTGTAGAAAAGGCGATAGGGATTTACAAACAACTATTAGAGGCTGAACCAGAAAATATTGAATGGAAAAAACGAGTTGAAGAACTCTCGGCTAAACTGCCGCTACCACCAGTAACTTTAGCTCCCAAAGAAGAAATACCACTGACTGCACCAGCAGAGGAAAGTAAAGGTGAGACGGTCTTACCGACAAGAGAAGAAGTCGTCACTCCAGTTATTGTAGGACCGGAAAAATTAGAAAAAGGTCCCGAGCTATTCAAAGGTATGCTTGCTGAAATGGAAAAATCAATCAGTACGGCGGTCAAGCCTCAGGTAGAAATTCCTTCTCCCCCTGTAGTAGAGGTCAAACCTTTGCTTGAGAAAAAGAAAGAACCAAGTCCAATTCCCTCTGAGATAAAAGAAACTCCTTTGGAAAAACCTGTAAGTTTCGGTGACCTCTTTACTGAAGAGGAAAAGAAATCTTTGGGAATGAAGCCTCCCTCAGAGGCGAAAGAAGAAAGACTTCCCCAAAAAGCTGAGGAAGAAAAAAAGCCAGAGACAACTGAAGAAGCTGTCAGCAGTTTCCAGAGTTGGCTGTCCAGTCTGAAACATTAAAAAGAACATATGGAACCACAGATTACACAGATTAACACGGATTTCAAATCCATCTAATCCGTTTTCCATCGGAGGCGGATCCGCCTCCATGCCTAAGGCAGGTCGCCTCTGGCGACTGGCTGATATCGCTGAAATCCGTATCCTGATGAAAATCGGGATACGGAAAATATTAACCTGTATTCCCCAAATGGGAATGAATATTTATGTTGACAAAACTCTTTTTATCGTCTATAGTAAGGATAAACGAATTACTTCGTTTATAATCCCCAAATGGGATAAAAAGTGAAATATTTCGTCTATGAACGAGTTATACGCAATTGGTCGCTTTGAAAAGGTGATAAGAATATGAAGAGGGTAAAGTATCGACAAAAAAGACGCAAACCATTACTGATAAGAGAAGATGCACTGGTGGACTATAAAGTCCATCAAAGCATAGTAAATAACAATCTTAAAGGTATTAAAAAAGACTATGGGATGTTTTTCACACCTGAATGTATTGTTGATTTTATGGTTAACTTGATTGATATTACTAAATATACTGATAAAAAAGATATTTCCATCTTAGAACCTGCCTGTGGTTTGGCACAGTTTTTGGTCGGAATAAGAAGGAATCAACCTACACTTTCTAAGCAAGCAAAACTCTTTGGGGTAGAAGTTAATCAGGATATTATCAATTATTTAACTACTGTAAATATTGGTGGTAATATTAAGGTAATCAGGGCTGATTACCTTTTATGGCAGCCTGAGTCATATTTTGATTTAGTTATTGGCAATCCGCCTTATGGCATTCCGAGTCTTTCCAAACATTACACTATAAAAATAGACCATGCCACTAAGGAAAAATATAAAAGTCTGTATGAGACTTGGTATGGGAAATACAATGTTTATGGCGCCTTTATAGAAAAATCTATTAAGTTGCTCCAACCTGAAGGACAATTGATTTTTATCGTTCCTCCTACATTTATGATTCTGGATGAATTTAAAAAACTGAGAACCTTTTTATCCCAAAATGGTGGGACCGCTATAATTTATTTAGGACCAGATGTGTTTAAACCTGAAGCCGATGTTTCTTCAGTGGTGTTAAATTTCCTTAAATCTGACAAGTTTGCTTCGAGGTTGGAACTTTTGGAATACCGAGATAATAAGATTAATACGATAAAAGTAAACTCTCACTGGCAAGGTGAAGTAGTCAAGTTTGAAACAGATTACACACACACATTAGAAAGTATTTGTTCTTATCGTTTAGGCGATATTTACGAGATAAGGATTTCTCCCCGAACGCCTGAGATTAAACACAATCCGTATATCACAAGAAAAGCATTGTTAAACGGAAATAATTATTTGCCGCTTCTAAATGGACGAAACCTTAAATGTCATAGAATTATTTATGACAACCTAACAGATTATTGGATCAAGAAATCAGATGCTAAAAAACTACGCGGGTATTTTAGCACACCACATATTGTTGTTGGGCATGGTTTCAGAGAAAATGGGAAAGTTGGCGCAGCTTATGATAAAAGATGCTATCCATGGATGGGTGATGTTTATCATCTCTTGAGAAAAAATGATTTATTTAGTAGGGAGTTTGACCTTAGTGCTTCAGAAATATTAGAATATCTCAATTCAGATTATGTAAGAAAATATATAAAAGATGTCTACAGAGAAATTACTTATCATTTGAGTATTACTCAATTAAAAAATTTACCTTTGCCAAATAAAAAGGAATGGCAAGAAATAAAAGAAGAGGGCATATTATGAGGAAAAATCCAATTAGAGATTTGGAAAAATATCGTGAGTTTCTTGAAACTATTCCACTAGATAAATACCGAGAAGAATTGAAGAATATCAAGTGGGTGGAGCAAGATTTGGTTTCGCAATTGTTTCCCTTAAAATCAATTTACGCGACTTATTGGGAGTGGAAGAATTTTTTGAGCTTTGAAGATTGGTTTAATAAATTTTGGAATAAACTCCGGCAAAACCACTCTCAGAAGCTTAAGGACTTAAAGGAATTGGTGCGGGCGCATAGAAAATTTTATGAAAATAAGGCGCTCTGACCCCCGTAAAACTGGACTAAAATGGGATTGAAATTGTTGAAGATTTTGCTTGACAAAAAGTCAAGCGATTGATAATTTCTTGTTCTTTTACCTCATACTGTTTGAGAGCTACCCT
>JBFLXN010000122.1:0-8448 GCA_040755715.1 Candidatus Edwardsiibacteriota bacterium | reverse complement strand
TCTCTTGGCCATTTTGAAATCTCCCTTTGTCTCATAACAGAAAGCAAGACTTAGGTGAACATCAATATTATTTGGCTGTAATTTGGCTGCATAATCAAAAGCATTTATAGCTTTCCCCCACTCTCCCAAGGTAGAATAGACCGCCCCTAAATTACCATAAGCTAAGACATTAGTGGAATCTAATTTTGTTAATAATTCAAGCGCCTTAATCTCTTCTTCAGTCCATCTATTTACTTTGTAAAATCCAGCCAGATGGTTTAGAATTTCTACCGCCATTTTCTTTCCTGTTTCTCCTCTTTTCAGACTGAATTCAAGCGCCATCCTTAATTCTTTTCCTCCCTCTTCGTCTCTTCCGACTCCCCATTGATGCTTTGCTAAAATGCAATGCCAGTTTGCCTCCCGGAGATTTTTCAGTTCCTCCAATTTTTCCGGAAATATATTTGTCAATTGAGAAGAAAGACCTCCCCGATAGTTTCCTAAGAATAAAAGATTTTTTAGCAGAGTGTTTTCATAAATATCTCTGGGGGTAGAAAATTCCAACAATCCATTGTCATCACTATTTATCTTTCCTCCTTTGGCATACTCTGTTAATTCTTTTTCTCCCATCAGAAACTGTTTTAGAAAATCATCTGGAGTATTTATTTCAATGCGGGAGAGGTCTTCTTTTATTTTTTTATCTCGCAGTTTTTCCGAAATACTCTCCCAATCAATTTGAATTTCCTCTGAGGAACCTATCAGAAGTAAATCTCCACCCTCTCTATCCGAAATCCATAGGGTGGTATAAGGAAATATCTTTTGAAATGTATAGAACATGTTCTTAAGATTTTGAGAAGACATCTGATATGTATGAATCCACTGACAGAGGAGTCCCCCAGGTTTAAGTCTTTCTTTTGCCAGATTGAAAAATTCGGAAGTAAATAAAGTGGCTATCCCGGCCAGCCAGAGATTTGACGGTTCAGAGATAATTACATCATATTTTTGTTCCGTTAACAATAAATGATTTCTCCCATCGTTTATTCTTAGATTTACTCTATTATCCGCAAGGGCATTATAGTTATATTCAGTGAAATATTGGGAAGCCTCCACTACTTCCGGTGAAATCTCCAGACAATCTATCTTTTTTATTTCACGGTATCTGGTAGTAGAGCCTAAGGTAACACCAGAAGCAAGTCCAATTATTAAGATATTCTCCGGTTGGGATTGTAGGATTAAAGGAAGATGCGCTGAGAAAACTTGCGTCTGCATATCTATTCTATTGGACGCATCAGTCTTTCCATCAATCTGCAGAGAAAGCCATCGCCCTAACTTTCTCACTGAAACAGTGGCTCCAGCTCCGTCTCTATAGTATAAAATTTCAATTTTATCTCGTTCTTTCTCAAAATCAATGTTTTCCCATTTTAATGCATAGTTATACACACCACTGGAAAGAAGTTTTTGGTCCCACGGAGGGATAGAATAAAGTCCCAAGATAAATATAATCACTATTACACTGACAATGAGCACTTCCTTTAGACGAAATCGAGTTAATAAGAAAAGGAAACTACCTAAAATTAGGTTAATTATCATAGCCAAGTTCACCGTTCCTTTTAATCCAAGCCAGGGTAGAAAAAGGAAACCAGCAAAAAAGGAACCCAAAATCGCACCAATGGTATTGGCCGCATAGGCATTACCAATCTTTTTCCCCAATACTTTCATTTCGGTGGCATATATCTTTGCGACCAAAGGAAAGGTAAGACCAAATAAAAGCGTCGGAAAGAGCAATAATATAAATACAATTAGAAATTCTATTACTAAAAGAAGATTGTAAGAAGAGTAATATTTTTTGATTATCTCTACGATTACAAAGGGCAAACGACCTAAAATGGGTAGGAGAAGAAGCGCCAACAAGGCAATAAGAATCTCCACTATCCCAAATATCAAAAAAAGATTTGCTTTTCTATCAAAGAACCTAGCAAAGACCATACTTCCTAAAGCCAGACCAAAAAGAAAAGAAGTAAGCACCAAACTAAAACTATAGACCGTAGGTCCTATAATGAGAGCTAGTGCTCTCGTCCAGGTGACTTCATAGACCATCGCCGTAAAGCCAGAAAGAGCAAAAGAAAAAAGTAGAAAAATACCATAAAAATATGTCCCCTCTTTTTTCTCTTCTTTCCGAGATACTATCTTTTCTTTTTTCTCCTCTTTTGATATCTTCTTTGAGAAATAGGTGAAGGCAAAAATAGAAATAAAGATTGAGAGATTTCCCAAAACTGCCAGGAGGTTTGTAGCCTTCACTCCTAACTTTGATAAAAGTAAAAATCCTGTTAAAAAACATCCTGCGACAGCTCCTAAGGTATTTATCCCATATAGCCATCCAATATTCTTTGCCAGATTTTTATATTCTCTTACCACTGCCTTACTTAATACGGGAAGGGTAGCTCCCATCAGGGTTGTCGGCACCAGTAAGACAAGTCCACAGAGTAAAAATCTGATTAAACTAAAAACATAAAATGAAAAATTAAAATGCGTATAAATGAATTTATATACCGGCAAGAACCCCTGTTGAATGATATGGGGAATAACCAGGCAGGAAAGTCCTACACCCCCTTCTAAGATTCCATATATCCATAGTAACTTTGTCCATTTATCAGTGAATTTACCTGCCAGATAACTTCCCAAAGCAAGACCTGCCATGAATACAGTAAGGACTGTGCTTATGGAGAAGGCAGTATTCCCCATTACCAAGGTAAGAAGTCTCACCCAGACTAATTCATAAATGAGTCCGCAGAATCCTGAAAGAAAGAATAAGAAAAAAATTGGCGCCTTTGCGTTTTTATTCATAAGGTAACCCTCACTTGCGAAAATCTGTGTCTCATTAGGTTGAATTTGAGGGTTCGGAATTCGTCACTTTTCGCCAGAGGTAAACTATCGCCCACTTAATAATCACAGAGGGAGAAGCCTGTTCCTACTTTAAAGCAAGAGGGAAGGTTTTTTTGGGCTCTCCCTTCCCCCTTTGCTACTCTGTCAATTCAATCTTTTAATCTTTCAATCTTCCAATTTTCAAATTTCTATCTAATCAGCACCATCTTCTTGGTGAAATTACCACTTTCTGTTTCCAGACGATAGAAATAGACCCCAGATGATACTTTCTGCATCTGGTCATTCTTTCCATTCCATCTCACTGAATATGCTCCAGCAGTTCTGTAATCATTCACGAGTGTCTTTACCAGTTGTCCCAAGACATTATAGACCTTAAGAGAAACATTGGTCCCTCCAGGAAGATGATAGCGAATAGTCGTCTCTGAACGGAATGGATTAGGAGCATTCTGAAGTAGTATTCCACCTGCAAGCGGAGGCAGTGTTGATTCAGACTGGAGTTCTTCTACACCAGTCCAGGTTGGTATCCCGAACCATCTCATAATTCTGTCCATAATTTCTTTCTGTTGGACATAGCGAGTCGCCAGTCCACCGATTGCCTCAAATGGAAAGGCAAAGTAGACAACTTTGTATGTGCCAGAATCATACTTTATGGCTGCAGGTCCACCTGTTATTCTATAGACAAAACAAGAATCAGCCCCAGAACGAGGAAAGATTTTGTCTAAAGACTTATTCGTCCCTCCTCCTCTATCCTGAAGTGCCAAGGTATCGCCGAGACTTTGTCCGATAGAATCGCCCGGCACACCTCTGGCAAAAATTTGCCCGGCATTTCCACTGACAAATTTTGCGTTCAGATAGGTGTTATAAAATACATTGAGCGTATCCACTCCTACTTCTTGCCCTAATTGCTTGGAGGAAACAAATAGTTTCCCACCACGATTCAGGAATGCGATAAGACTATCTTGCTCTTCCGGAGTAATTGTATTGGTGCTGTCATTTGTGGTAAACCAGACGATGTGCTTAAAATGTCGCAAGACGCTGAAAGGCTCTGCTTTAGTCATATCCCAATAGTCATAACTCTCGTAATATCCTGCTTCATAGCCTATCATTAGGGAATCAAAGGCAGTTTGATAATAGGTCTCAAATCCATTCCCCGATGCATTTACTGTCCCTTCATCATCATCAATCAGCAATAAAGAATAAGGATGGTCGCCTATCATAAGGAAATGGACATTTGCCGGGGCACCATTTGGGTCTCTACCGATGTTATTCCGCCCTTCGGCACTATCCTGAGCCTCTACATAGTAATAGACCTTGGATTTAGGAAATTGTGCCGGGATACTCGCAGAATACTCCTGAGGATTGCCGGTAGGAAACATCGGGAGATAATGCCATAGGGAATCAACACTTCCTGCCTTTTCTTTATAATATAGCCTCACATATCCTATTCCTGAGGTATCAAATACATTGGCATAGATAGGAAATGGTCCAGTGAAGCTAGTATCCGGCCATTGAGTAGTATTGGTAATAGTAGGAGGCTTGCCATCATAGATGCTAAAGCGAAATGGAAACCCACTGCCAGCGCCGGGTGGCTCAAAAGCCCAATCAGCGGTAGCACTGTCCACTGCCTGGATATACCAGCTTATTGTAATCTTGCTCTTTACTGGATAGGATTGTTGTGGGATGGTGTAAAAAAATACATTCCCCACAATACTGTCATGAGGAAGTCCCACATATCCACTCCCATTATCACAATAGAGGGAATCCCAAAGTAAAGAAGATTCACAGAAAATTGTGGTCTGAACCAGAAATGGTCCTAAAAACTCAGCAGTATCAGAAATAGTAGTGGTATTTGAAAATTGAGGATTGTAAATTTTGAAGGTATCAGGTATGCTTGGTGCTATTGTTGGCTCAAATCCATAATAACCGCCGCTGTTTGCCCATCCTGCTAAGCACCAATAAACAGTAATCGGTGTTTGAACACCTCCCCCAGCCTGTGGAATGGTAAAATAGGATGTATCTCCTTTGGCACTATCAGCACCCACTCCAGTAAAGACAAACGAACCCATATGATAAAATAGAGAATCTGTCAGGATGCCACCTGGGGCAGTGATTACACTTTGAACAACAAAAGGACCGGTGTAAGTAGTATCGCGAAGTTTTGTTGTATTTGTGAATCTCGGGATGTAAAACTTGAAACTGAACGGAGTTCCAGGAGCCGTCGCCGGTTCCTTCTTCAAATCTCCTGTAATATTTTCTGTGGCGGCCAAATACCAGTTTGCCGTGATGGGAGTCTGCCCTCCACTGGCATGCTGGGGGATGGTGAAATAGAATGTATCTGCCTTTGTGCTATCGTGTCCCAGAGAAACAAAACCTCCACCATAGTTATAATAGAGTGAATCCCAGGCAATTCCATTTGGCGCGGTAATTTTACTTTTCACCGGAAAAGGTCCATTGAAATTTGTGTCCGGCCAGACGGTAGTTCCGGAAAAAGTAGGTGGAGTTGCATTTAAACCTGCAGTGAAAATTAGAATAACAGTAATTGTTCCTATTGTCGTAAAAATAATTTTCTTCATTTCCCCTCCTTTTTATAAAGTATCTCTGTAATAGTGTTAGGAACAACCTCTCCCCCTTCCTCTACGGACCCTCTACCTTGTCGGGAGTGCTACTTTCAGAGAGGGAAGACTCGTCTAAAACACGGCGAGTCCGCCGTTAGTGTGGTAGAAAGTGGTGGAGGTTATCGCACAAGAATCATCTTTTTTATATCCTCTAAATCGCCCGCTGTGAGTCTATAGAAATACACGCCCTCCGTTACCCGCTTTCCACTCTCATCCCTCCCATCCCAGATTACCTTGTAGACTCCTGGACTTTTAGGCTCATTGACTAATATTCGCACAAGCTGTCCGGCGAGATTATAGATTTTCAGAGTAGTGTGGCTGATGGCTCGTGGCTCGTGGCTCATGGCTGGCGCTCTGGTGCTCTGGTGCTCTGGTGTTCCCACTGTATACCTTATCTCCGTAGCCGAAGTAAACGGATTAGGATAATTCTGCAATAGGCCAAATTTCTGTGGTAAGTTTGCGGAGGCTATCCCTTCGGCATCCAGTATGCTGGTGCGCATTACATTCACTTCGTTAGAATACCAGCTCTCATTAGCTGGGAAGGCATTATCGTAGGCAGTAACCACATAGAAGTAGTTCACTCCTATTGTCGTGGTAGTATCAGTAAAGGTTGTGTCAGGTATAGTCTTGGTTCCTATATTTGTGTATGGTCCCCAGTGGTTAGTTCCACGATAGATATTATATCCGGCCAAATCGGGTTCACTATTTGTCAGCCAGGTGAGAATTACATTTGGACTGACAACCTGTGCTTTGAGGCTTTCTGGAGAAGCAGGTGGGATATAATCTGGACTTTCCGTTAAGAACCAGTTCATAATTCTTGCCATTATCGTATCTCTCTCTGTCGGAGTATTAATCGCCTCAAAGGCAAAAGCAGTAAATAAAGCTTTATATCCAAGGGTAGCATCGTGATAATGAATGGCAGAATAGTTCCCATTGGGATTGAAGAAGGCGCCTCGAGCTCCAAGTGTGCTATCAGGAATAAGTTTATCAGCATAGTCATTTCCCCAGCCATCACCATTGAGGTGTCCGTAATCTAAATAAATAGTGTCAAGTTCACTACTGAGAGAATCTCCAGGGATGCCGTAGACAAATGAACATCCTATATCTTCAACTCTATCAAGTAGATGGAAGTAATCCTTTACCAAAGGTTCAAGTTCTGGTGTAGGTGGAACAGTCCACATATAGTCCTTACCGCTCAGCCAGAAATTTCCTCCAGTTCTCAGATAGGCCATAATATGTTCTTTCTCCTTATCCGAAAGTGGCCATCCTTTACCTCCCACTGCCTCATAGTAAGAAGCGCCGATGTTCCAGATAGCTACAGGAAATTTTCTTAAGTATGTAGAATCCATATCTTTGTGATAGCCAACAATTGCTTCTGAAAAGCGATAACCCAGATTTGCTAGAGAATTTTCAAAATACTTTGTCCAACGATTTTCATACACATCTATTGCTGAAGTGAAGTCATCATCAACTATAAGAACAGTAGAAGGTGGTGGAAGTGGTTCACGGGTCTTGGCTTTGACGATAAAATCGTCTATATAAAGCCCCTCATCAACAAGGCTATCGCCATCAGAAAGGAAGGCTATTCTAATCTGCACTGTCTTTCCTGCCCAGGAACTAATATCAAGATATGGGCCAACACTCTGGTTATGTTCAAGCCAAGTCTGGGAATTATCCCAAGAAATATATGGAGTGATTCCCTGCCAGTTTCTTCCTGTATCCGCAGAAATATCACAGACATAATAATCAGGACTGCTATATACGGGTCCGCCTGTATCAGGAAGGTGAGCCCAGACCCAGAAATTGACATAACAAGAGTCTGTAGTTTTTGCCTCACGAAGGTCAATTACTGGAGAGACAATCGCATCTGACTGGCACCAGAGATAGCTACCAAGAGTATCCACTCCCGCCCACCAGCTCTGTGTAGGGCTATGTGCTCTGGTAGTCACTTTGTGCCAGAGATATCTCGGGGTCTTGGATGTAGCCACCCAATTTCCAGGGCCACTCTCCGCATCATCATAAAAGATTGTCCCACTGCTTCCCCCGGCACTTACTGTATCAATTTGAATATTGTCTAAATACCAGGCTCCATGAAATGTGCCATTAGTTTGGTCTGAAACCAATGGATCGCTCACTACAGCAAATCTCAACCATAAATTTGAACCCTTGAATGAAGAGAGATCAAAACCAATAGCAGACCAACCACTATTTGTTCCCCCCCAACCAGAGATAGGAACCCAATCAGGAACTAAACCGGTATAGTGCCAAGCGTAACTGTTAGAGACATTATAGGCTGACCCTGGATATCTAACGGTATCTGGAAATAAGATTGTCCAGTTCTGCCCGCTATCTATAGAGGCCCACACATTACAGCAGTCCCATTGTTGTTCGCCTGCGCCAGGTGGCTCTACAGAATAATAATGCATATACCTTATCAGCACTGTGTCAGCAGTCACAGAAGTCAAATCAACAGTAGGAGAAATAAGCATCTGAACCCAACCATCTCCATAACCGGGAGGGCTCGCCCATCCTACCGTATCTTGGTCTTCTCCACACCACCAAGAATTTCCGAGGTAGGCCTGATAGGTAGAAATATGCCACTTAGGATTTTGAACAGCAATATCCATCACTGTCCATCCCTTCTCTGTCTCAAAATCATCAAAGAAGATAGTCTCAAGAGCTGATGCCTTCGCCTTTAGTTCTTTGAAACTCTGAGGAGACAACTTCACAAATTTGTTTGCCTTTTTAAAAGCAGAAATTTCAGTGGTGCTAAATATGAATAACCCCACTGTGGAAAAGATTATTATCACCTTTTTCATCTTTTCTTTCCTCCTTTCTTATTTTTGTTTAAAGACTTCTGTAAAATTCATAACCTGCTGATATTTTGCAGGTTATCTGATTATTTTTCTTGACTTTTCCTCCAGCTTTTGATATAATTTAACTCGTTATAAACAAAAACCTTACATCAAAAAAC
>JBFLXN010000121.1:0-8464 GCA_040755715.1 Candidatus Edwardsiibacteriota bacterium | reverse complement strand
GTCAGATTCTGGTGTAATAACAAACTTATCGATGTTCAAAGAGTAAAAATCAGTGATCTACAGCAGTTCACTTTTGAAGTTTAAATGGTTCACTTTTGAAATTTAGCTAACAGAGAAAAAGTAGAAAAAAGCAAAATTAATTTCAGAGATAGGAGTTTTTGAGATAAGAATCATTTGGCTCTATCTCTTATCTTTTTTATGCTTGATGTGTTGTCGGAGTTCCAACTGGGCTAATCTGTCAGCCTGACGATTTTCAGTCCTGGAAACAGAGATAACTTTCCAATCAGAAAAATTCTCAAGAAGCCTAAGTGTATCTCTGTGAAGCAATTTGAGTTTCGGGGATTTTACCTGATACTCACCATTTATTTGTTTAGCCAAGAGTTCACTATCAGTCTTTACCAATATTGCTATTTGCTGTTTGCTATTTGCCAGCTGCAAACAGCGAACAGCGAATTCTTTGGCTTTGTTCAAACCAAAGAGTAGTGCTTTATATTCGGCGACATTATTGGTAGCGAGACCTAAATAGGCAGAAAATTCTTCAGTTGACCCGATGTCCGAAGTTTTAGGTCCTATGTCCGAGGTCTCCAGTCTCTCGTCTGTAGTCTGGAGTATTTGGCGAATTACCACTCCGACAGCGGCTTCGCCAGGATTACCTCTACAAGCCCCATCAATTTCCAAAATAATTTTCTTAAATAGCATAGCCGTTCGTCTCCTTTACCTCAAGAAGAATTCGGCCACAATGTTCACAGGTAATTAATAAGTCCATCTTCTTTATTTCTTGAATTCGTTGGGGTGGCAGAGAGATATAGCAGCCACCACAACATCCTTCTTTTATGTTAACCACAGCGATGCCATCTCTTCCTTTCGCCACTCGCTCATAGAGAGATAAAAGGTCTTTTGAAAGTCTAACTGTAAGATTCCTTCGCCGGTCTTTTTCAATGGCTAAATCTTCTTCAATTTTAACAATTGCCTTTTCAATTTTTCCTCGTTCAGTTTTTATTTCTTCTCGCTCTTTGGCTAATTGGAATTCCAATATTTTTTCTTCCTTAAGAAGTTTGTCTATTTCTTCCATAGCTAATAAGATAATATCTTCTATAGCGGACGATTTTTTCTTCCCTAATTCAATTTCATGAAGAATGGCTGTATATTCTTTGTTGGTTTTCACTTGAAAGAGCTGGGCTTGATACTTTTTTATCTTCTCATTATTTTCTTCTAAATCCTGTTCAGCAGACCTTCTCTTTTTCTGGACTTCCTGAAGTTGTCTTTTCTTAATCGCCAATTCTTCCTCTCGTCTCTGAAGTAACTTTTGTAAAGTTACAACTTGTTCTGGTAAATCTTTTTGTTTTTGGAAAAGTTCATTGATACGATTATCAATCATTTGTAGTTGATAAAGTCTCATAAGCATTTCTTTCATCTTTCCCTCATTTGATTCCGCTGCGGATTGTTTGAAAAAGGCTATACTTTCCTCCTAAGCATAATGAATCGGCAATTGCCCGATTGACAAACATTTTTGCTTTTTCCACAGATTTTTCCAGACTTTCACCTTTAGCTAATAAGGCGGTAATGGCGGCGGAAAAGGCACAACCTGTTCCATGCATCTCTTTTGGCAAACGCTCATCTTCATAAGTGCGGAAACTCTTGCCATTAAAGAGCAAATCCAAAGGTTTTCCCGTAAGGTGTCCTCCTTTGATTAAAACATTTTTGCTTCCCATTTGGTTAATCACTCGGGCGGCTTTTTTCATTGTGGTTAAGTTCTTTATTTCCACTCCTGTAATAATTTTTGCTTCTTCAATATTTGGCGTAATTAGCCAGGTTAGCGGTAGTAATTTCTTAATTAACATTTCTTGCCCTGGTTCATCTAAAAGCAATGTGCCATTTTTTGCTTTCATTACCGGGTCAAGAACAAATTTTCCTATCTGAGATTCTTTGATTTTCTCAGCCACACTTTCTACAATAGATGAATTTGTCAACATACCGGCTTTACTGCTTGGAAATGTCCAAAGAGATAAAAGCGCTTCTAACTGGTGAGAAACAAAATCAGCCGGAACAGGAAAAATTTCTTTGACTCCTACGGTGTTTTGCACCGTAATAGCAGTGAGCACAGAAAATCCATAGAGGCCAAAGGCACTAAAGGTTTTTAAGTCTACTTGAATCCCTGCCCCACCAGTAGGGTCAGACCCAGCGATGGTCAAAGCCAGTCTTACTTTTTGCATTCGTCGTAATGTTTCGCCCATTCTAATAGAAGCTGTTGAACTGAAAGAGAAAGTCTTTTTTCTGCGCTAATTTCTCGGGGTTCAAAATGAAATTCACCTTCTTTCCACTCAAGAATTTCGTAGATTGCTTTTTCATCTTTCACTTCTAAATGAACACCAGCTACTTTGCCCTCTCTGATATAGATATAGCCCGTTTCTGTCCCGCTCTTTACGGTCAACACCCCATTTCTCTTCCCCAGCTCTAACACTTGAAGAATATCAATGAATTGGCCGCTAGTGATTTTTCCTGAAAGTTCTCCCTTTTGGGCCCTTTCTTTTGTCTCTTGAGTTCTCTTCAGTCGGGCTTCTACTCGGGCTAATAGTCTGTCTATATCAAAAGGTTTTGTCACATAGTCGTCAGCTCCCACCCATAATCCTTTGACTTCGTCTTCGGTGTGAGCCTTGGCAGTGAGAAAAATAAAACCGATGGAGTAAAATTCTGGGTTTTGTCTCACGCGACGACACAATTGGTAGCCATTCATCTTAGGCATCATAATGTCGGCAATAATTAGGTCGGGTCTTGCTTCCTTCATTACCATTAATGCTTCCTCACCATTGTAAGCTTCAAACACCTCATAGCCAGCTTTTTCTAAGTTTAGTCTTATTATTTCTACCAGTTTAACTTCATCATCAACCACTAAGATTTTTGCTTTTGGCATATAATCTCCTTCCACATTTAGGAACGAAAAATTATCAGTTAACAGTTCAAAATTAGCAATTAGCAATTTAAAATGCTAATTTTGCATTGCTAATTTTGCAATGAATCCTTTCCATAATTTTCATAAAGAGCCTTATTTTTACTCATTGTCAAATAAGCTCCGTATCGTCTCTTCTTTAGTGGGTAGTGGGAGATAAAGAGTAAACTTACTTCCCTTGCCCCATTCACTTTCCACTTCCACTTTTCCGCCCTGGGCTTCCACCAAGTATTTAACAATAGAAAGCCCTAATCCTGTTCCTCTTATCTCTTCCTGCGTCGTCTTCGCTTGATAAAATTTCTCAAAGATATGTGGTAAATCTTCTTTGGAAATTCCTCTACCCGTATCGCTAATCCAAATTTGACCGCTATGGCCAATGACTTTTGCTCCCATTTCTATTTTCCCTTTAGGTGGTGTGAATTTGAAGGCATTAGCCAGAAGATTGGTAAGCATCTGTTCTAAGGAAGCACTGTCAACAAAAATTTGCGACATCTCCTTTGAGAAATCAGTAGAAAGATTTATTCCTTTTATTTCTGCTTCTTTTTCAAACTTGGCCATTAGCTTCTTACCCAGTGGATAAAAGTTGATATAGGTAGGTTTTAGTTCTACCCGGCCGGCTTCAAGTTTTGAGAGGTCTAAAAGGTCTTCAATTAGATTTGAAAGTCGGTCTATTTCTGAAGTAATAATTTCATAGAAAGATTTCTCTTGCAATTCTGTTAAATCCTTATGTCTAAAAACTGTTTCTGTGTAGCTTTTAATCAAGGCTAAAGGTGTTCTCAATTCATGAGAGACATTAGAAACAAAATCGGATTTGACTTGGTTTGCCTTTTTGAGATTTTCAAACAAGCGGGCATTTTCTAAGGCAAGTGCTGCCTGATTAGCTAAAATTTCTAAGGTCTTAACGGTCTCTTCTGTTGGCACTTTTCCATCAAGAGGCGCATCTACTTCTATTAAACCAATCATCTTTTTTTCCTTGGTCTCCAGAGGAATTAAAAGGGCGTCTTCTGCATGCCAGGGATAACCGTTGAGTCCTGCTTTTTCTGGTTGAGGGGGGATATAAGTCATTCCCTTTTCTTTTGACTCTTCCCACAGCTTGTACTCATGACTGACAAAATAGGAATGGCTAATTAAAAATTTGTCTTGCAAAAGGGAACGCATTTTCTCAAAAGAAGTTTTTTGTGAAGCTAACTTTTTCTCTTCTTCTTCAGGCACTCCGGCAAAACCTTGCAATTGAAACGTTCCGTCATTTTCATTGACCAGTCCAATAGCAATCACCTGAAAACCACTGGTTTCCTGAGCCGCTTTGCACACTGCCTTCAAAATTTCCTTTACTTCAAGGTCTGATTTTAAGAAATTGCCCACACTCAAAATAGTAGAAAGTTGTTCAACTTTCTTGGCAATTAGACTGTCTTTTTTTAAAAGGTCTTCATAGCGCTTTGCATTTTCTATGGCAATACTGAGTGGGGCGGCTATTTGCTCTAATAATCGCAATTCACTTAAACAAAAAGCATTCAGCCGGCAACTACCTACATCAATGACACCAATAATCTTTTCTTCTCGCTTCAATGGCACTACCATTTCTGAAATCACACCTTCTATTCCTTTGAGGTATCTAAAATCTTGGGTCACATCAGGAATTATTAAGGGGGCTCGGTTCATCACCACCCAGGGAATTAAACCTTTTTGAGTTAATTTAATTGCTGGATTGATTGTTCTGGTATCTTCTTCACCGACATAGGCTCTGAGTTTCAATTCAGACCTATCCTCCGAGAGGAGAAAGATAGCGGTGTAAAGGGAACCCAGCGTTCTATTAATGAGATGAACCGCTTCTTGAAGGAGTAAATCTAAATCAAGAATAGAAGTGACTGCCTGACTGATTTGATTGATGAGAGAAAGCTCTTTGGTTCGCTGATTAATTCTTTCTTCCAAATGCTCGGTATGTTCCTGCAATTTTTGATGTGCTCTACTCAATTGTTGGTTAATGTTCACAAAAGAAAATGTGGCAGATAAACCACAAAAGAAAATGAAAGCAAAAAAGCCGTATTCAAATAAAGGATAGAACTGTAAGAATTTCATAGTGGCCGCCAGGTCCACGAACCCAGCTAAAGCAAAGAGAGAGGAACCTAAAAGAACGAACAGGAGATTTCTTCTTTCCAGCAGTCGGTCGCTCTTTTGGAAGCCTATTAGGATAAGAATAATTGAATAAATTACTACTATTATAAGGAGGACCGCGAAGACATAATAAAGCGGACCAGGAGTCCCTTGCCAGGCGAAAAAAGTCTTTACTGGAGGCGGATGCAAAAAGAGATTTGTCCAACTTAAAGGAAGTAAGAGGAAAGCCAACAAATAAAGGCAAAAAAGAAGACCTCGCTTCTCTTTTTGAATGAAGGAGGTCGCAAAGTGGACGCTTCCGGGGATAAACAAAATCACTCCCAAATGTTGGAAGCGATGCCAGAATAGAGCCGAAGGAAAATTATCTTCGGCCGAATAAATCATTATTTGAGCAAACTCAAAAATAAATGCATAAATAGAAATCAAGCCCAAAGTAAGATAAGTTATCACCTTTCTTCTCTGGGAAAAATAAAGAATAAAAGCAAAGATAGGAACTAAGAAAGCAATCGTTAAACAAACAACGGAAATAATCGCTACTGCCTGCATTTGATAATTCTTACACAGATTAGCACCGATAAAAAGATACCAGATGGACACAGATGCCTTCGGAAATATCTGTGCTCATCTGTTTCTTTCAATCTGTGACCATCTGCGGAATATAGGACTGTTATTCTTACCATACGGGCGTAGGTGGTTTAGTCTTG
Organism: Candidatus Edwardsiibacteriota bacterium; assembly: GCA_040755715.1. Classification (GTDB taxonomy): domain Bacteria; phylum Edwardsbacteria; class AC1; order JBFLXN01; family JBFLXN01; genus JBFLXN01. The sequence goes on along the minus strand of JBFLXN010000121.1, from coordinate 2,701 downwards.
CGCTTGCGAATGTCCTGTATCTTCTTCGTCGCTTCCTGAGCCTCTTTACTCTCAGGTGCTCTATTGATTACCTCTTTATAGGCTTTGATAGCTTTTTCAGTCGTGCCCATAAAATCGTAATGGTCCCCCAGCCAATTCCAAGCCTGCAAATAATCAGGTTTAATCTTAAGGCCTTTTTCAAAGTCAGCAATGGCTTTATAATAATACTCATCGGCTGTGTTTTTGTTTGATTTGGAAAGCTCCGTCCCTCGGGCCGAATAGGCCAAGGCTCTATTGATATAGGCCCCGGCAGCGCTTGGATTAATCTCAATCACTTTAGTAAATGTTTCTATGGATTTTTCATAGTTTCCCATTGTATAATAGACCAGACTAATTTTGAAAAGCAGGTCGCGGGTTCTGGTGGTATCAATTTCCATCGCCTTACAGTAGGCCTCAACCGCTTTGCGGCAGGCTTGGTGTGCCTTGGCGGTATCAGTAACAGAAATTCCTTTCTCCGTACAGACCTTACCCAGTTTTTCCCAGATATTAGGGTCACTTGGGTCTATTTCCAGAACCCTTTCATAAGCAGTCATTGCTTCATCACAGAGTTTAAGGTCTGTGGCTAATTTGGCATAGAAATAGTAAATCCCATACGCTTCACCGCCTCTAATATTTAGTTCCACTGACTTCCTAATAGCTGTCAAAGCCTTTTGTGTTTCCTTTTGAGCGTCATAAGCCTTGGCTAAAATAAAATGACCTACTGCATCCTTTGGTCGCAATTCCACATAGCGTTCTAAACTAGCGACTGATTCAGGGTACCTCCCCATTTCAAAATAAAGGGAACCGAGGTCAGAATAGGTGTCAGCTAGGTTTGGCTCCAGCTCAATGGCTTGCTTGAACTCACTAATGGCTTCGTTAAACATTCTTTGGCGATGAAAGAGATTGCCCAGACCTTTATGGGCTTTGGCAAAGTTAGGGTCAAGTTGCAATGCTTGGCGATAAGCATTGGTAGCCTGGTCATAAGCACCTTTCTGCAAATAGACATCACCGAGACTATAATAAATCAACGGATTGTTCGGAGTTTGTTTAAGAATCTCGTTGTATTCTCTCTCTGCTTCCTCAAACATTCCACCTTTATAATAAGCCAGTCCTAAAGCCAGACGAACCTGAAGTGGTTCATATTTAAAACGCAGAGCCTCTTTAAGTTCACTGATAGCTTCCTGAGTCATTCCGCTCTGAGCATAGACTTCACCTAAGCGATAGTGCGCTTCTCCATATTTGGGTTTCAGGCTGATAGCTTCTTTGAAAAAATCAATCGCCATTTGATAGTCACCACTGGCTTCGGCTGCCATACCTTCCCTGACTAAATCCTCCGGGGTGGCCGCTTGAACTGAACTAACCGTAAGAAAGCACCAGAAGACGAGGAAGACAATCCATTCTTTTTTTAACATCTAAACCTCCTTTTTAGGTTGTAGATTTTAAATTTTCCGTTAACGGCGTCTAATGGTTTTTCAAGGAGATTTTTGCCTGCTTTGCTTCAGAGCCAACCACTTCGGGAACTCCTTGACCTTTATTTTCTAATCTTCACCGGCACGGTTACTGGCACAAATCCATAAGCCGCTACTACTTTTTGCCCCTGACTATGCATCAGGAAGGAGACAAAACCATTGGCTAAACTTGATAAGCCCCTTTCATGTTTGTTTTCTTCATTCTTATTAGTATAAAGATAAATTTCTCGTATAAGTGGGTAAGTTTTATTGTCTACCGTCTCTTGGTCGGGATAGATAAAATCTGATTTTGCATCCTTAGCCACAGACAAGGTTTTGATTCTTTCATCAGGCTGAGGTGGCCAGGGTTCCCAACTCCGATAAAGACGGTTCATTCCGATGTAGCCAATCGCGCCTTTATATTTGCCAACCATTTCAATTACCTGAATGGTGGTAGTGCAAGGATAGGCTTTAACAGAGTATTTGTGTCCTGCCAAAACTTCATTTTGAAAATATTCATAAGTTCCGGAATTAGATGCTCGAGTGACCACAATAATTGGAAGGTTTAGCCCACCCAGACTTTGCCAGTTTCTAATTTCACCCTTGAAAATCTTGGCAATTTGTGGTAGAGTAAGTCTCTCCATCGTATTAGTTGGATTGACAATAACAGCTACTCCATCTAAGGCGATTTTGAATTCTTCTATTTCAATTCCATTGAGAGTAAGAATCTTTTTCTCTTGGCTATTGAGTTGGCGAGACATCACGGCAATTCTGGCTTTGCCCTCATTAAGTGCGGCGATGCCAGCTTTTGAGCCACTGCCTAAAACTAGGATTTTGGCTTTGGAGTAGAGGTCCATAAAGACTTCAGCAGCGCGAAGCATCATTGGTGAAGCCGTATCCGAGCCTTGCACCACAATATATCCAGCAGTAGCTGTTTCAGACTCTAAGATTTGTTGCCCCGGGCCTCCTTTGGATTCCCGCTGGCGACAGCGGAGGTTAAAGGCAATCAAAGAAAAAATGCAAGTATGAATAATTGTCAGCCAGAATATCTTCCTTTTCCACATTTATTATAAGATACCAATTTTTCTTACCAAATGTCAAGAAAAAATTTTGGGGCTTCACCGATTTCGGTGCAAATTTTAAAGGAAGACGCTGAAATATCAATATGTTTGTTAGCTTTTCCGATTTCGGTGCAAACTATCACCTAAATATTTGGAAATTTGAAATAACTTCAG
>JBFLXN010000120.1:0-8531 GCA_040755715.1 Candidatus Edwardsiibacteriota bacterium | reverse complement strand
TTTCTTATGCAACTGTTTTGCCATAATCCAAACCCTCCTTTTTGGGTTAGATTATAGCAGTTTAAGAGTTCACTTTTGAACTTTAAATTCGCTAAAAAGAGTTCACTTTTGAATTTTAAATGACATTCCTGGTTTTTTATGTTGACAATATTTTAATGAATATGATATAATTTCCTACAATGCGCATTGAAGAACATCCAATTCTGCAATTTGAGAGGAGAGAAAAAGTTCCCTTTCAATTTGAAGGAGAAACATTGGAAGGCTATAATGGAGAACCCATTGTGGCCGCTTTGCATGCCGCCGGGATTAAAGTCCTGCGATATAGTCACAGACTGAATCGTCCCCGCGGCTTTTTTTGTGCTAATGGCAAATGTTCATCTTGCTTGATGGAAGTTGACGGTGTGCCGAATGTGATGGTCTGTGTGACTCCACTGAGAGAGGGAATGACCGTTAAGAGGCAAAAGGGAAAGGGAAGATTGAAACTTCAAAGCTGAAAGACAGATGACAGATGACAGAACACAGATAACAGAAGTAGACAGCCTAGAGCCAACTACGGAACTTTTAATCATTGGAGGTGGACCGGCAGGACTGATGGCAGCTTTGAGTGCCTCAGAATATGGGGTAGATATTACTCTGATTGATGAAAATGACCGATTGGGTGGACAGTTGATTAAACAAACGCATATGTTTTTTGGTTCACATCAGGAAAAAGCAGGGATAAGAGGAATTGATATAGGAAGTCAACTGAGTGCCGAAGTAAAAAAGAGAGGAATTAGAGTTCTGTTAAATAGCACTGTGATTGGATATTATGAGGGAAACCAAATAGCGATTCTTCAAACGGATAGATTGGAGAAAATAAAGACGGAAGCATTGGTTGTCGCTACTGGTGCCGCAGAAAATATAGTTTCCTTTCCGAATAACGATTTGCCAGGAGTGTATGGTGCTGGAGCAGTGCAGACCCTGATGAATGTTTATGGTGTGAGACCGGGCAAACGAGTCTTGATGGTTGGTTCAGGAAATATTGGTCTGATTGTTTCTTATCAATTATTGCAGGCTGGTGTTTCTGTGGTCGCAGTTATTGAAGCACTCCCGAAGATTGGCGGATATTTGGTCCATGCCTCTAAGATTGCTAGAACGGGTGTGCCAATATTAGTCTCTCATACAATTAAAGAAGCTATTGGTAAGGAAGAAGTTGAAGGAGCGGTTATCGTGAAGATAGACAAGAATTGGCGACTCATTGCTGGCACTGAAAAAAAATTAAAAATAGATACAATCTGCCTGGCAGTGGGGCTTTCACCGCTGACAGAAATTCTCTGGCAAGCGGGTTGCGAAATGTATTATATCCCCGAACTGGGCGGACATGTTGCTTGGCATAATGAAGATATGGAGACGAGCGTCCAAGGAATTTATGTGGCCGGTGATGTCTCCGGAATTGAAGAAGCTTCTACTGCTATGTTGGAAGGCCAATTGGCTGGTTTGGCTGCTGCGGAAAGTATTAAGAATTTGAGTTTAGATAAAGAAAAAGCACAGGTCCGTGAGAGGTTAAGTTTACTGCGGGCTGGACCATTTGGAGAAAAGCCGAGAATCGGTAAACAGAAATTGCAGATTAGCGCAGATAAAATATCGCAAGATTAGCACAGATATTATCAGAAATATCTGTGCTAATCTGTGTAATCATATTCTATAATCTGCGTAATCGGATATACTATGATAGAAAAGAGTGGTGTTCCTACTGTAAAAGATTTGCAGAAGATTGTTCCTTATATAAAAAGAAAGAGGAAAGGTGCCGTTGCTATCATTGAATGTTTTCAAGAAATTCCCTGTAATCCTTGCGAGACGACTTGTCCGAAGGAGGCAATAAAGGTTGGCGAAGATATAAATGCCTTGCCACAATTTGATGCGGAAAAATGCACCGGTTGCGGAATTTGTATTGCTAACTGTCCAGGGTTGGCTGTCTTTGTTATCAATCTAGATTATTCTAAGGAAGAAGCGTTGGTTATGCTTCCGTACGAGTTTTTGCCCTTGCCTAAAGTTGGGGAAATTGTTAAAGGTTTGGACCGAAGTGGAAAATCTTGTTGTCCAGCAAAGGTGGTGAGGGTGCTAAATACCAAAGCACAAGATAGAACCCCGATTATCTCTCTCGCAGTGCCAAAGGGAATGGAAATGAAGGTTAGATTCTTTAGAAGGAGGAAAGTATGCGAAAAACAATACTCTGTTTGACGGTGGGGATTCTGGGGATTGCGAATTTTTGTTCAGCGGAAGAACTACCGAAATCCTCTATTGCTCCACCTACAGAAGTGAAGGCATTTGATACGCCGAATGATGGGGGGAAAGAAATTAGCATAGAATGGAAGCTCTCACCCGATGATTCCATTATTGAAGGTTATGAAATCTATAGAAGAGAAGAAGGCGGAGTGTTTGAAAAAATAGGTTTCGTTGGTAGAAGTGTTTGTAGTTTTGCTGATCAAACTAAAGATAGAGTAAAATACTACTACTATGTGGCAACTCTTTGTGATTCTATAAGGGTGCAGTCAGAAACCACGGGACCCATCAAAAGTTTTCCCCAATGGGTTGACAAAAAGAAAATAAATATCTTTGTGGCCCTCATTGTCTTTGGGGGCTTGGTTCTTCTCTTCATTTCTCACGCTCGGCGTGGAAAACCTCTGTTCATAAGAAAAATAGCTGGTCTTCAAGCAGTGGACGATGCTGTAGGTAGAGCAACTGAGATGGGGAAACCAGTTCTCTATTGCCTTGGTACAGGTGATATTGATTATATTGCAACCATTGCCTCTCTTAATATTTTAGGTGCAGTAGCAAAAAAGATAGCCCAGTATGATACACCACTGATTGTTCCTAATTACTACCCGGTGGTTTATACAGTGGCGAGGGAAATTGTAAAGGAATCCTATACGGTTGTCGGCAGACCTGATGCATTTGATGCTGATAGTGTCTTTTTTGTTACTGATTCACAATTTGCCTATGCGGCTGCGGTGGATGGAATGATGCTGCGTGATAGACCGGCGACGAATTTTTTAATTGGGACTTTTGCCGCTGAAGCTTTAATTCTTGCGGAAACCGGAGCGTCAACCGGTGCTATCCAGATTGCCGGCACTGATTCTGTTGCTCAATTGCCATTTTTTTTCACTGCCTGCGATTATACACTCATTGGAGAAGAACTTTACGCTGCTTCTGCCTATCTTTCCAAGGAACCGCTACTCTTAGGGGCAATAAAAGGAGAAGATTGGGGGAAGATTATCATTATTGTTGTCTTAACTACTGCTTCGGTTTTAGGTCTTTTAACAAAATTCCCAATATTGGGATTATTTAAATAGGAGGAAAAGATGAAGAGGAAATTTCCACTTTTACTTGTGCTCATATTTGGTGTTCTGGGAATGATTCCATTTATTATTCCCCATCCGATTGTTCAGAATACCGATGAATTCCTTCGCAATGATTTTCTCCGGCTCGTCTCAGCCTTTGCCATTGTCCTTGGGCTGGGAAGTCTATTGAGAGTCCACTTTGATAAGATAGGGAGGAAACAAGTAAACTGGCCGTACTCCTGGGTTCTAATTATAAGTTTCTTCCTTACCTCAATAATCGGACTTTTTGGTGGAGTTAGCGGTAAGGGTCTTCTTCCCACTAAAATTGGTTCTTTTCCTTTCGATATTCAGACACTCTATATGAATATTGAAGTTCCACTCGGTTCAACAATGTTTGCCATCTTGGCATTTTATATGGCTTCGGCATCATATAGAGCGTTCCGGGCCCGTTCAGCTGAGGCGACCTTACTTTTAGCCGCCGCTTTTATTGTGATGCTTGGCGTTCTACCTCTGGGAGATAAAATCTCTCACGGTCTTCCTTCCTTTGCCCAGTGGATTCTTGATGTTCCTAATACAGCCGCCAAGCGAGGAATCACATTCGGTATTGCCTTGGGCAGTTTAGCTACGGCTATTAAGATTATCTTAGGTATTGAGCGTTCTTGGCTTGGAGGTGGAGAATGAAAATTTTAGACCTTCTCACAAATATTGACCGTCGGATAATTTTTCTTATTTTAGCACTGGTGGTGGTAATTCCTTTGATTTTTCCTATCGCCCAATCAATCAGGGTGATGTTCCCGGTAAAAAAATTATACGAGGCAGTTGACAGAATTCCTTCTAATAAGGTGCTGATGATTGATTCTGATTACGACCCACAAACCCAACCTGAACTGCATCCAATGGGAATTGCTCTATTACGACATGCTTTTAGAAGGAAGATAAAGGTGGCAGTTCTTTCTTTATTTGTTCAGCCACTTGGATTAGCCGAGGATGCCTTAAATATTGTGGTGGGGGAGATGAATAAAGAAAGCAAAACGCATGCTGATAGTATTATTTACGGAAGGGATTATGTATTTCTCGGCTGGCAACCGCCACCAATTATCCCAATTCTCGGAATGGGTGAGAGTATTAGTAAAGTCTACAAGACCGATTACTACGGGAACAAGACTGATACCCTTCCAATGATGAGAGGAATAAAGAACTATAACGATGTTGGGTTACTTGTTTCAATTAGTGGAGGCAGTCCTCCTGTCTGGTGGGTGGCCTACGCCCAGAATAGATTTGGGCTCAAGGTCGGTGCTGGCATTACTGCAGTTAGCACCTCAGATTTCTATCCCTACCTTCAGACAGGCCAATTTTCTGGTCTTTTGGCTGGGATGAAAGGTGCGGCAGAATACGAAGAAATGGTGGAGAGAAATCTCCAAATTAAAAAAAGGAGAAAAGCAAGCGAAGCCTTGACTGCCTTGACTACATCCCATTTAGTGATTATTCTTTTTGTCATCATTGGTAATATTGGCTATTTTATCAAAAGGAGGAGAAAATGAGTATTTCGCTTAATCCTTGGGTCTGGATAAGTGCACTTCTAAGTTTGGCGATATTTTCCTTTCTCTACAAGGACAATCCATTTTACAAATTTGCTGAACATCTCTTTGTGGGAGTCGCCAATGGCTATATGGTGACATTTATGTGGCATCGGGTTTTGGTCCCTAATCTCTTTATTCCTCTGTTTCGTGATGGACGATTGGCCCTCATCGCCGCCTTCGTAGTTGGTCTCCTCTATTTGACAAGATTCATTTCTAAAATCTCTTGGTTGATTAGAATACCTATTGCGGTGACGATTGGTTATTATACCGGAGCCTCAATTCCTGCTAGTGTTCAAGCCGACATTGTAAAGCAGATTCAAGGAACTATTCTTACTCCCCAGAATTTTTCTCGCTGGGGAGCAGGTTCAATTGGAATTATCTGGTCAGTGATATTACTGGTGGGAGTTCTCTGCACCCTCTCTTACTTTTTCTTTTCTAAAGAACATAAAGGTCCATTGAAGGTTTCCTCCTATACTGGCATCATCTTCATTATGGTTGGTTTCGGTGCGGCCTTCGGCTACACGGTAATGGCTCGTATATCACTCCTTATAGGCAGAGTCCAGTTTCTTTTTACTGATTGGATACACTTGATTAAGTGAAACATTCTTCCAGTTACTGCATGGGTAGATGCTCTCTCTTTTTCAAAGAGACTGTGGCGCAATTCGTATCTTTACGGTAGGGGGCAACCTTTATGGTTGCCCAAATGATAGAACAGAGACAAGTCCTGCCCTTTACAAAGATGGGGTTATGACACAAAGGTATTGCAAAACTAATAAAGTCTAATCCTAAACTTATCAGTATTGCAAAGGAAAATATAAAGAATTGGCGAGTGCAATATCTCAAAGATGGTGCGAAAGTTCCCGTTTGCCTCTCAGAATGGAAAAGAATACTTAATAATGAACCTATCCAAAAGCTCCTGAAGTTGTTGGTATCTTCTAATGAAGATGCACGAAGACTCTGACAATTAAGTCCGTTTGCTGGAATTCTCTCAAATGAGGGAAGGATAAGGATTTATGAATCGTCCACAATTAGAGCATATAATCCGCGCCGCAGGAGGCATCACTAAAGATAGTGAAATAGTAATAAACTGTTTTTCAATGAATAACTACACTTTTGACAGAAGAGTTTTTTTAAATAACAACATTCCGAGGTTCCTATGACTTTCATCTTAAGAATTGTTTCTATAAAAAAACCAAACAAAATAGTGAGATTATTGAGGGTTTCAGGAAGTATCCTTCTGACTATTTTGTTTACACAAGTATTCTTTGTTTTTGCCTTAGACCCGCCAAAAAATGTTAAGGTGACGAAGATTGTCAACAATGACAGTATTAGCATCACCATCGGCTGGGAGAAGTCAAAAGACGAACGAATAATTGATGGCTATCAGGTCTTGAGGTCTAAATATATTCTTTTGGGTTCATTGGTTCAAGACTCTGTTTTTATTGACCAAAATCTCAACCCCAAACACGAATATCAGTATGATGTGATTAAGAAAGAAGTGATAAAAGTTCCGCATCGTATCAATAGCAAAACAAAAATAATCTCCTGGCATCTCCCACAAAAAGCATTGGGTTTTACTGATATTGAAATCCTGAAAGATAGGAAAAGATATGCCCTTCCTCCCACAAGCCAAAGTGAATTTAAAGACGAATTGTATTCACCTAATAGCCGATATAAAGTCCGCGCAGTGAAAGTTGTATCCATTATCCACAAAGTTGCGAAAGATACAACCAATGGCAAACAACAAAACATACTGCGATGGAAAAGACCCAATGAACTTTATCTGGGCGAGATATATGAAGTATGGCGCACGGATAAAGAAGGTGAATATGAACCGATAGGATTTGTAAAATTCGGTATTTCATCATACAAAGATACAACGATGAAGGATGGAGTAAGATACTACTACAAAGTTGCTTCAATAAAAGGGACAGAAAAATCATTTTCTAAAGCCTCGGAACGCCTATTTACCATAGGAACACCAAAATGCATGATTGCCGAAGACATACCCGATGATGAAGGTAAAGGCTTTAGAATTACCTGGGAACCTTCGCCCAATGCTGATGAGATTAAAAATTATCTCCTGCTTAGACTGGGGTATGATTCATTAGCATCATTCAAAGATATTTTTATATATACTGACACTACGGCTAAACCTCAGCTTGACTATCGTTATTATATTGGAAAATCTTATCAGATTACTATGCCAGCAACAATAGTTTCCGATTCCATGGGTATGACCGGCAGGGTAATTAAACTTGAGTGGAAGATTAATCCCAAAGTAATTGGACAAAGTTATGACCTGACACTCATATATCGTGCCGAAAAGGATAGCGCTAATCAATTCAAATATGTGGACTTCACTGCTCCTAATGAGAATAAATTTATAGACGGAATAGCCGAACCGAAAAAAGAATACATATATGAAGCAAGGGCCGTAAAAGAAATTTCAATTCCATTTAGAATTACTGAAGATAAAATGGAAAAGGAAAAAAGGAGAACAACACTTGTCTGGAATCCATCAAGGGAACCAAAGGAGTTTATGGGGTATGTGGTAAATCGTACAGAAAGAGACAGCGGAAGTTATGGTGTCTATGCCCGATTAGGGAGAGAGGTGAACAAATTTCAAGACCGCCTCGCCATCTTTAATGGCATTCCTTATGCCTACCGACTGGTTGCCATAACAAAAAATAACGAAAAAGTATTTTCGCAAATAACTCCGTATGTTATTGCTTCTCCTCAGTGGTTCCATAAAGGGAGAATAAATGCATTGATTTCTCTGGTTATTTTTGTCTTTCTGGTAGTGTTTTTTATGGAGCTGACAAAAAGAGGTAAAGAACTTTTTATTCGCAGAATTTCCGGATTATCGGCAATAGATGAGACTGTGGGTCGAGCAACCGAGATGGGACGACCTATTCTCTATGTTCCGGGTACTTCTGATATTACCGATGTGGCCACTATTGCTTCCTTAAATATTCTTAGTGAAGTAGCAAAAAAGGCAGCCCAAAGTAACACACCATTGATTGTGCCGAATAGAGACCCGATTGTCTTTACCGTAGCTAGGGAAGTAGTTAAGGAGGCGTATAATAAAGTAGGCAGACCAGATGCATATAATCCTGATAGTGTCTATTTTGTGACCGATTCCCAGTTCGCTTATGCGGCGGCCGTAGATGGAATTATGCTCAGAGAAAAACCAGCCGCCAATTTTCTGGTTGGTATGTTCTGGGCTGAATCCCTGATTATGGCCGAGACTGGTTCATCAACCGGAGCCATTCAGATTGCCGGTACTGATGCGGTGACACAATTACCTTTCTTCATTACTGCTTGCGACTACACCCTGATTGGCGAAGAGTTATATGCAGCAAGCGCCTACATATCAAAAAATCCGAGCCTTCTGGCGGCATTAAAGAGTCAAGACTACGGGAAAATGGTGATTGTAATTGTGATGGTTATCGCTACCATCATTGCTCTGCTGAAATTAGGGCTTCCAGTGTTTAATCTCTTCAATATCTATTAGACTTCTGCAAAATGAGAAATATAAGTAAAGATTAGGGATGGAGAGAAGAAAAAGAGAGAGATTGGGGAGATAAGAGAAGAGATTTAATGAGCTTTGTGGATGAAGATAGGCTGT
>JBFLXN010000012.1:0-27466 GCA_040755715.1 Candidatus Edwardsiibacteriota bacterium | reverse complement strand
TAATTTTCGCTCATTTGGTTTTAATTTAACTTGATTTTTTATTTTCAAGTATACCACCTCCTTTTGGAGGTAGTATATCATAAATAATTTAATTTGTCAAGAACTTATGTCATAAAGCACTAGTGCTATGTGACACAAATTGTTGACAATTCTAGTTCCCATGATGACGCCCGTAGTGTAGGGCTTTATGCCCGTAAAAACCCACGCCCACAAGGGGCTACACTACAAAGCCTCACAAATTTATGTTACAGACCACTAGTGGTTTGTGACACAGATGTTTGACAGTTTCAGTGGTAGTGTAGGCTCGCCCGTAGGCCTCGCTCGTCCCGATAAATCGGGACGGCTAAGAGGCTACGCCCGAGGGGGCTTGTTTCCGTAATTACGCCCATAAAGGGCTACACTACAAAACCTCACAAATTTACGTCACAGAGCACTAGGAGCCTAAAAGTTCATAGCCTAAGAGCCTAAAAAAGTTTATAGGGACTCTTAGGCTGACTACTTTTAGGCTATCAGCCTATTCCAACTTCCAACGAAATACCCGACATCGCTCGGCTCTGATGATACCACAAATGTTCTTCACCGTCTCTTCAATATTCTTATTAATCACTACATAATCATAGTGCTTCAAAAAAGTCATCTCTTTTTGGGCTATAGAAAGCCTTTCCTTAATTGCTTTTTCCGTATCTGTGCCTCGCTTGACCAATCTTTCTTTAAGAACGGATAAACTCGACGGCATGACAAAAATAAAGACACCCTTAGGATAGCATTTCATCATAGTGGTTCCGCCTTTCACATCTAAATCCATAATTACATCATAACCTGCATTCAGCCCCTCTTCCACTGGTTGACGAGGTGTTCCATAGTAATGACTGTAAACGATAGCCCATTCTAATAATTCGTTAGCCTTAATTTTCTTCTGAAAATTAGTTACAGTTAAAAAATAATAATCTCGGCCGTTAACTTCCCCTTTCCGGCGAGAACGAGAAGTAACAGAAACCGAATATTTTAGTTGCTTGTCTCGTTTCAATACTTTCTGGCAGAGAGAGGTTTTTCCTACACCTGATGGTCCAGACAAAACAATAACAAATGGCTGACGAATTTTCATTTTTAGCTTTTTGATTTTTGACTTTTGATTTATTCTATATTCTGCACCTGTTCACGGATTTTTTCCAATTCATCTTTTAATATTACTACTTCTTGCGAAACTCCGGCATCAGTGGCTTTTGAACCAATGGTATTAATCTCCCGATTCATTTCCTGTAAAAGGAAATCCAATCTTCTCCCAACCGGTTTGTTTATCTTTAAATAGCGACGAAATTGCGTTATATGACTTTTTAGACGAACGCACTCTTCAGTAACATCACATCTTTCTGCTAAAAAAGCAATTTCCGTAGTCAATCGTCCTTCATCAATTTTGCGGTTTTCCAACAAATTTTCTATTTTTTCTTTAAGACGCTTTCTGACTGAATAAATTCGTTTTGGGGTGTCCTTTTCAATTTGATTTATTTTATCTTCTATCTTCTGAAGTCGCCTCAGTATCTCTTTTCCCAAATGTCTTCCTTCCCTCTCTTGCATAGTGACAAGATCACTGAGAGCAACTGAAAGGAGTCTCTTAACAACCAGCCAAGATTTTTCTTCTGACCATTTCTTTTTTTCCACTCTGAAGATTTCCGGAAAGGCGGTCATTATTTGTAGATTGGGCGAATCAGAAAGGTTGAATCTCCGTTTTAAGTCTCTTAGCAAATTATAATAATACTCAGCCGATTTCTCATTGATTCTTAAAATATTTTCTTCCTCTTCATTATCTAAAGATATGGTAGCGGTCATAGCCCCACGAGAAATCTTCTTTTGAAGAAAAACTCTAATTCTTGGTTCCAAGATACTGAATGCTTTGGGAAGACGGATATTCATTTCCAGGAAACGATGGTTAACCGACTTCAATTCAGCGGTCAAATGCTTGCCGTTTATTTCTGTCTCTGCCTTGCCAAAACCGGTCATACTTTTAATCATGCTAATACTCTCTTCTTACACAGACGACCACAGATTAGAAACCACAAATGGGCGCAGATGAGTTCACAGACTATCTGTGCTCATCTGTACGATTATCTGTGCCCATCTGTGTATTATTTCAGTTCAATCACAGTTTCTACTACAAAAGCCTGGTCATAACCAATAGCGCGAACTTTGTTCCTTAATGCCTCAGCTTCTTCCTTAGTTAAACAGTTACCGACTCTCACTTTGAAAAATGGTGAAGTTGGTTCTACATAGACTTTCTCTCCCAATCTCTGTCCAGCCTCTTTAGCAATCTGTTCGGCTCTCTCCATCGTAGAAGAGGCAAAAATCTGAACTCTAAAACCTATTATTTCACCAGTAGGTTTCTTCTCCTGAACCATCAGCTGAGAATCCGCCTTCGTAGATACACTTTCTGGTATCTCCTCGTAGATTTCCACCGGCTTGACCTTTTGACTTGTAATTTCTTCAGGTTTTTTGTTCGCCTGGTGACAACCAAAGAAGAAGATGGACCACAGATAGACACAGATTAAAAGAAACAAATTGGCACAGATATTTTGGCTCACATCTGTGCTAATCTTGCGGAATTTCATCTGTGCTAATCTGTGTAGTTGACAGAGTTTCATAGATATTTTTTAAGAGTTTTAGAATTAGTTAACGCTTCAACAATTCTTTTAATCTCTTGGTCTTTGCCTTTCTTACAGACTAAAGTAATATCCTTAGTTCTAACAATCACTAAATTCTCTACACCGAGTGTAGCCATTAATCCTTGGTCAGAGACAATTAGAGAATTATGAGTATCTAATAAGAGAGTCTCACCTTGAGAAACATTTCCATTAGTATCTTTTGGTAAAAGGCAATAGAGTGTCTCCCAGGAACCGAGGTCGTTCCAGAAGAAATCACCTTGAACTACTACTACATTTGGGGCTTTTTCTAAGATTCCGTAATCAATAGAAATTTTTTGTAGTTGACCATAGAAATCAGCCAAATCGTTTTCCTGGCCATTCCATTTTTGGAAACTATGATAAAGAGATGGCAAGTATTTTTCAAGCGCTTGCATAATTGTTTTTGCTTTCCAAACGAAGATACCAGCGTTCCAGAAATAGCGACCGGCTGAGAAAAATCTTTTTGCTTCTTTGAGGTTTGGTTTTTCTTTGAACCTGGCTACCTTAAAAGCCTTTGCCTTTTTGCGATGACAAATTTCTTTTTCTTTTTCAATGTAACCATAGCCAGTAGCAGGAAAGGTAGGTTTTATGCCTAAGGTAACGAGGTAATCATTTTCGGCAATTTCTGTGGCCAATTGCAAGGCGGTTTGAAATTGCTGACCTCCTTTTATTTCATGGTCAGCTGGAAGGACAATCATAATCCCTTCTGGATTTTCCTTGAAAATTAGTCGTGCGGCGATAGCAATTGCCGGAGCTGTATTTTTCCCTTCAGGTTCACCAATTATTTTTATCCCCGGAAAATCTTTTGCCAAGAATTTTACCAAAGAAACGAAATCTTGATGTGTTATAACAAGAATGTTCTCATTTTTAACTAGCGGAGACAATCGCTGGAGTGTCTCTTGTAGCATGGAATTTTGACCCAGTAAGGGTAACATTTGTTTGGGATAATTCGCCCGGCTTTTGGGCCAAAAGCGTTCTCCCTTACCTCCAGCCAAGATTACGGCGAAGATGTCTCTCATTCTTTTCCTCTCAATTTCGGACCTCTCTAATAACAGTGTCAGTTGTCCGTGTCAATACCGACACCGACACAGTTCACCGACACTGCTTTAAGCTCCACTGCCATTTAATGGCGGCGGCTAAAAGAGGAATCATCAACTCATGATGTCCAGTAATAGAATAGCCTGAACCACCTTGTGCTGTCGGACGTTGAACCACATTAATATTTGGACGATAGTGTTGAATCATATCAAAATTAGCTGCAGTAAAATTTCTAACTTGATAGCCCAGATTTCTAGCTACACTTAAGGCTTTAATAAATACCTCCGGGAGAATCACTGCTGACCCAACATTTAACACTACTCCTTCTTCTAAGTCAGTTATTTCTTTACAGAAAAGTTGAAAGTCACGAAAAGTTACCTGCCCTAAAGCTTTTGCGTCCACTGAGGGGTGGCAATGAATTACATCGGTGCCGATTGCTACATGAATTGAAATCGGAACCTTATTTTGCCAGGCGCAACAGAGAAGACTGAAATTAGCAAAAGGAGCTTTTTTATTAACTAAGAATTTCCCCAGTACTTCTCCTAAGCCAAACCTACTTTGGGCCCCTCGTTTAATTGCCTTGTTCATAAGAATTGCTGTTTCCTTCGTCATCCCAAATCTTCCCTTGGTAATTTCCTCCTCCACATTTTCTGAGGTCTTACCCCACATAGCAATCTCAAAATCATGAATAGCACCTGCCCCATTTAAGGCGATGCCAGAAATTATTCGCTTCTGAACCAAATCAATAATGATTGGAGAAAGACCACACTTAATAGGATGAGCCCCCATCATTAAAAGTACCGGTTTTTTCTTCTGGTGAGATAAAACAATAGCTCTGGCAATTTCTAAAAATGACTTGCCTGCCAGAATCTTAGGTAGGTTTTCAAAAAAAGTAGCCAACGAGTTTTCGGCCTCAGAAGGAAAAGCAAAATCCTTAAGACTTATTTTGCTTATTCGTTGTTGGATAGAAATTGTCTTTAGTTTTTTGAAATCAAGTCTTCTCGTTTTCACCTTAGGATACTCTTTTATTTCGTTCGGCTCGAAATCAAAAATAAAATATAAAATATCAAAAACACATATTAAAAATCCAAAATTTTTTAAAAATCTCTATTAAATGAAGTTAGCCATAACATTTATTTTCTTTTTTTAGTGTTTGTCTGTGTTCATCTGTGACTAATGTATAATTGAGATTCATCTCTGTAATTTCATTTCTTCCAAGACTGCCTTAATTGAACCGATAATTATTTTACTTTTCATTAAAACTGGAATTCGGAGTCCATCATCAGTCAACCAGACAGTTAACTTGCCCTTTTGCTCAAAAAGCCCAGAATAGCGAAGGACTGGTTCAACTACGATACAATCAAAAGTCCCGACTTTAGTTTCAACTTGTTCTTTCCGATGAATTTTGATTTCCAAAGGATAGTTGGTCCGGTCAGTGTGATTGTTGATATAGATAGACTCACCTACTTTTAGTGGAAGCGTTCTGGTATAATAGAGAGAAGCTAATGCATCTCTCGCTTCCTCAATTAGAGGGAAAACTTTCTCATCAGAATAGATTGCTTTTCCTTTTTCTTGGTCAAAATCTACGATTACATCCGTTTTAAAGTTACCTTCGCGAATATGCTTTTCAAATTTCCGAGTATAAAGTTTTTCTACCTCCATAAAGGACTCAACTCTATCCTCTACTTTATAGAAGAAAGAGAAAGTAGGATTTGACCAAGCATAAGAAACTACATGGTAGCAGTCTTTTCCTTTCAAAGGAATAATCCCGACAATTTCAAAACTGCCTTTCCCGGCTTTGATTGGTCCCCATTCTATGGAATAAACCAATCTTTCGCCCACCTGGAAAGGCAGAGAGCCACAAAAAAGAAGAGCAGAAAAAACCAATGGATGAACCATTTTCACCTTTATTTTTCGCCTAACTTACGACGGTTCTCCGATTTTATCCCGTAGTTTCTCATTTTGCGAAAGAGAGTAGTATAATGAATACCTAATTTTGCCGCCGCTAAAGTTTTATTCCAACCACTAGCTTCCAAGGTATGTAAAATCTCTTCTCGTTCCCGCTCCCGAAGGATTCCTTTTCTCGGGAAACCCTCTCTCTTCTCCTGGTTTTCCTCTGCCAAACTAAAAGGTTCTTCTAACCACTCTTTTTGTTTCCGGATTTCCTCTGGCAAACTTTGTAAGTCTATTATTCTTCCCCGCTCTAGGACAACAGCTCTTTCTACTACATTTTCCAGTTCCCGAACATTGCCTGGCCATTGATAGGCACACAATTTTTCTATTGCTTCTTTAGAAATTTTCTTAAGTGGAACATTAAGTTTTTGACAATACCGTTTTACAAAAAACTCCGCTAAAAGTGAAATGTCTTTTTTTCGCTCACGCAGTGGGGGAAGGTTCAGAGGAATGACATTCAAGCGATAGAATAGGTCTGCTCGGAATTTTCCCATTTCTACTTCTTTTTCTAAATTTCTGTTAGTAGCTGAAATAATTCGTACATCAACTTTAATCGGCTTTGTGCCACCAACAGGAACTACCTCTTTTTCCTGAAGAACACGCAATAGTTTTACTTGAATAGCGGGACTGGTTTCACTCACTTCGTCTAAGAAGAAAGTCCCTCCATCAGCGACTTTGAAGAGTCCGTCTTTATCTTTGAGAGCTCCGGTGAATGAACCACGAATATGTCCAAAAAGTTCACTTTCTAAAAGACTTTCTGGTAAAGCAGCACAATTGATGGAAACAAAAGGGGCATCTTTTCTTTGACTCCGGTGGTGGATTTCTTTAGCAATTAGCTCTTTTCCCGTTCCACTTTCACCATAAATTAGAATAGTACTTTCCGAATCAGCCACTCTTTCTACCATCTGCCACACTTCTAGGAAATTCTGACTTTGACCAATAATTTCTCCCTTCATTCCATCTTGTTTCGTAACTAACTCAGGCAATTCCAACTTAGCGAAATTCAAGAGGTCATTGATTATTCGGTGAACTTTCTCAATTTCTTTAGAAATCACCTCCATTGATTGGCGCCTTTCTAAGGGAAGATTGCTTTTTTCACTGATAAGTTGCAAAAGATTTCTAATGGAGTTGACGCTCAAACCAATTTCCCTGGCTAAGCCAGTCGCTAGCTCTCCAATTTCTGCCAAACGTTCGGCTTCACGCAACTGCAATTCTAATTTCTTTTTTTCTGTAAGATCTTGGAAAAGAATAACCGTTCCTCTTTTTTGAGTTTTAGAGTCAAAAATAAAATCTACCCCTAAGCCAAGTGGAATTGACACACCGTTTTCATTAAAAACAGTAATCTCACTTTTAAGGGGAACCATTCCATTTTCTAAGATTTCTTCAATCTTATTCCCAAATTCACTTAAGCGACCAGTAAACACTTCTTTTAGATTTGTTTTGTTTAGTTTCAACCCGGCGATTCCCAAAATTCTCTCGGCGGCTTGATTAAGATAAACGATTTTACGGGCGTTATTCAGGGTCAGAACTCCACTTCCTAATTGTTTTAGAATTTCGTCGGTAGAAAATTTTATTTCTTCAATGACAAGCTCCTTTTGTGTCAATTCTATTTCTCTTTGCCGGACCCTTTCTGCCAGCAATCCAGCTAATAAGCCAATTAAATAAAAAGAAATACCGTAAAGACAAACACGGAGAGTAAGGTCACTCTGGAGAATTTCTATAGCTTTACCCATTTCGCTGTGCACGAGAATTTGGAATTCAAATCGAGTAATCAGAGCAAATGCGACAGTAGATAGGGTAGCTCCATAGAGTCCACCTTTAACTAAAAGAAGAGCCGCAGAGATAATGACTACTAAGAAATAAAGAAGCGAAAAAGAACTATCAATTCCACCGGTGTAATGAATGGTAGTGGAGATAAGAATAATATCCAAGAATATTTGCGAGTAAGCTTGAAGAAAGAAAGGAACGGGTAGATAGGTGAAAAGCCAGTAAATTACTGTAAGAAGATAGCTAGATAGGCTCAGAACAATCAAAGGTGTAACAGAAACAGTCGCCGAGCGATAAAAGACTATTCCTGTTCCGAGAAACAGGGTGTACAAAAAGGGTCGCCCAAAAATCAAAGCCTTTGCTTCTTTTCTCCAATTTTTGGGTATCGGAGAGCCGCCATTTTTTAGGCGAAGAAAATTTTTTTCCATTCTTTGCCGTAGAAAGATCGTTTATAGGTTAGGGTTACGAAGCTCGTATCGTTGAGAGTCAAAAGTTTTGGGATTAAAATGACGAAAGACGTAACCCATAAACGAAACGAGCCTCTTAACCATAACCTTTTTACCGTTTTCCTTTTCAAACGAAACGGGCCTCGTTACCGTAACCATAACTCATTTTTACCCCGACCAACGAAAACCAAAAATTATGTCTTCATATAACCGTATTTTATTTGACCAGGGTAATTAAAGTGAAGATAGGGAGATACATAGAAATAACCATTCCACCAATTACAACGCCGAGAAAGACAATGATAATTGGTTCTAAGGCGGCGGTAAGATTATCCACCGCTGAATCAACTTCACTATCATAGAAATCGGCAATTTTGCTCAACATTTCATCTAAACCTCCGGTGGCTTCACCAACAGCAATCATCTGGGTAACCATTGGTGGAAAGATTTTCATCTTCCTCAAGGGACCGGAAATCGTCTCACCGCCACCAATAGCCTTTCTGGATTCCATAATGGCATCTTGCACTACTCGGTTACCAGCAGTCTTAGCTGTAATTTCCAAGGCGTCCAAGATAGCTACACCTGAAGCTAGAAGTGTCCCCAGCGTTCGGGCAAATCGGGCAATTGATGATTTTTGAACTAAAGGACCAAAGACAGGTAAAGTAAGCATGAAGCGGTCTAAGATAAGTTTTCCTTGGTCTGTCTTGTAAAATCTATTAATGAGAATGACCAGGGCTACCATTACGCCGCAAATCAATAAGAAATAGCGCTGTAAGAAGTTGCTCAATCCAATGGTAATTCTCGTTGGAAGTGGCAGGGTCCCCCCCATTTCACCAAACATTTTAGCAAAGATAGGAATGACGAAGGTAAGAAGAGCCACTGCTGCTCCAATGGCTACCAATATCATAATTACCGGATAAATCATCGCCCCTTTAATTTTTCTCGCCAAGGCTTCGGCTTTTTCCAGATAAACAGCCAGACGCAATAAGATGTTATCCAGAATACCACCAGCTTCTCCTGCCGCCACCATATTCACATATAATTCATTAAATGTTTTTTTCTGTCTTTTCATCGCCTCAGCCAGAGTAGAACCTCCTTCTACATCTGTCTTCACTGTATCAATTGCCTTTTTGAATACCGGATTAGAAACCTGTTGAACTTGAATTTCCAAGCAGGAGACCAGAGGTAAACCAGCATTTATCATAGTGGCAAATTGCCTGGTGAAAATGGCCAGCTCTTTGGCTTTTACTTTACCCCCGAAACTAATTTTCAGTTCCTTCGGTTTCACTCTCACTGCCGAAATAATAATATTTCGTTTCCGGAGAGTCTCAACCACAGCCACCTCATTTTCCGCTACCAATTCACCTGAAACTAATCCTGCCTGGGAATCCCTCCCTTTCCAAATATAAATAGGCATTTTTTCACCTCCTCATAATAACTTTGATTGAATGCACCACTACCGCAAAAGAACCATCTTCTTCGTCTCTGACCTCACCCTTCCCTCTCCCACTGGGAGAGGGACAGAGGGAGAGGTTACTAACCGATAGAAATACACACCTGAGGCTACACACTTTCCGCTTTCATCTCTCCCGTCCCATCGGCAGGTATAAATACCTGCGGCAGGCAGGGATGCCTGCCCTACCAATGTCTTCACCAGCTGCCCCGCCACATTGTAGACCTTCAAAGTAGTGTGGCTAATGGCTGATGGTTCATGGCTCATAGCGGACAGCGAATAGCAAATAGTGGTTTGTGAAGAAAACGGATTTGGATAGTTCTGATATAGTCTCACATTTTGCACGGGGAATTTTGCATTTTGCATTGGCTTTTCTTCTATTCCTGTGTTTCCAAAAGCATCTGTCTTTACAAGATAGACTATTGGTCCCATTATATCAAACTGATAGTATCCTACTGCGATATAGCCTCCATCCGTTGTCTACTGGACAGACATACCTTCTGAACCATCGGGCCAGGTGTTGTTTATAGTATCATTACCATAAATTCTTGTCCACAAGGTATCTCCTGAAGCATTTGTCTTCACAAGATACA
This sequence comes from Candidatus Edwardsiibacteriota bacterium, assembly GCA_040755715.1. GTDB lineage: Bacteria > Edwardsbacteria > AC1 > JBFLXN01 > JBFLXN01 > JBFLXN01. The sequence continues at coordinate 17,541 of JBFLXN010000012.1, read as the reverse complement.
AAGCTTCTTCTTCACCCCAGTTCGGATTAAATACTCCGAAAGAACCCGTGATTATGAATCCACTATCTTGTGTCTGCTGAATAGAATATCCATAGTCTTTATAAACGCCTCCGTAGGTCTTTGTCCAAACACTATCGCCCAAAGAATTTGTCTTTATAAGATAGACATCAAAGCCTGCAGAGCCCGCTATAATGAATCCCCCATCTTTAGTTAGGTCAACAGACCAGCCAATGCTATCACCAGCGTCTCCATGAGTCTTCGTCCATAAGGTATCACCGAGAGAATCGGTCCTTACAAGATAGACATCACGACTACCTGCACCATAAGATTTCGTATATCCTGCTAATAAACCCATCATCCAATGTCCTGCGAACTGAATGGCTTTCCTCAGTAGAGTCTCCCCCATAAGTTTTTGTCCACAAGGTATCACCAGAAGAGTTCGTTTTTAAAAGCCACACTTGGTTCCCTAACCCAGAAATAGGAGTAAAGCCAGCCAGGATATACCCCCCGTCTGGAGTTTGGTCAAGAGAAAAGGCCCAGTCATCTCCACTCGTTCCATAGTCTGGCCCATCATAGATTTTCGTCCACAGAGTATCGCCAAGGGAATCAGTCTTCCTGCGATTAACCTTATGATGACTTTTACCTTTTCCATTGTTCGCCTCTTCTTATTTCTATCTGAATTTAGGTCACCACCGCAGCGCGGCGCTTTATCATTTGGTCTAACTCCTCAATATTAGGAGAATAATCCAAAGCGGTATCTATGGAAATTTTCTTTTCCATAAAGAGTTGATAGAGAGACTGATTCATTGTCTGCATTCCGTATTTTTGTCCTGCTTGAATTAAACTATAAATCTGATGAACTTTATCATCTCTGATGAGGGCTTTAATCGCCGGCGTGCAAATCATAATCTCTAAAGCAAGCGTGCGTCCGCCTCTAACCATAGGAATCAATTGTTGTGTCAGAACGCCTTCTATCACAAAAGCCAATTCTGCTCGCACTTGTGGCTGTTGATATGGAGGGAAAACATCAATAATTCGGTTAATTGATTCAGCCGCTGAATTAGTGTGAAGAGTTGCCAAAGTGAGATGACCTGTCTCGGCAATACGCAAAGCACATTCTATGGTGTCTAAATCTCTCATTTCACCCACTAAGACTACATCAGGGTCTTGGCGGAGCACATATTTTAGGGCATTAGGAAATGATTTCGTGTCTGATTCAAGTTGTCTTTGATTAACGATTGATTTTTTATGATGATGAATATATTCAATTGGGTCTTCCACGGTAAGAATATGTCCACGTCGTTCACTATTGATTTTATCCACCATTGTTGCCAGTGTCGTTGATTTACCGCACCCCGTTGGGCCAGTAACCAGAACTAATCCCTTTGGTCGTGAGGCTAGCTCGGCAATCACTGGCGGCAATCCCAACTCCTGAAAAGACCGAATTTCCCAAGGAATCGTTCGGATAGCCATTGCCACGCATCCTCTCTGCATAAAGACATTACCACGGAAGCGGCTCAAATTGGGAATACCAAAAGAAAGGTCTAGTTCTTGTTCCATTTCAAACCGCTTTTTTTGCCGGTCATTCAAAATGCTATAGACAAGCTGTTCCACCATCGCTGGAGTTAAAACTTCATAATTACTCCGAATGAGTTCCCCATCAATTCTAAAGATTGGCGGGACGCCGGCGGTCAAATGCAAATCTGAAGCCTTTCGTTGAACCAATTCCTCTAAGAGTTGCTGTAAAGTAACCATCTCTTCTCCTCTTTTTTTTACACATTTTTACACAGATTGGCACAGATAAAAAGGCCGCAAGATATTTAGCCACAGATTAACCCCGTTAGAAATCTTCTCTAACTTACATTTTGCAAGTTTAGTCTTGGAATTTTCCCATACTTTTTGGTAATTTCTAACGGGGTTAACACAGAAATATGGAAACTAATAGAAATTTATTGAAATTGATAGAAATTTGTAGTAAAAAACAATAAATTTCTACAAGTTTCCAAAAATTTCTATGAATTTCTATTTTTCTGTATGTTTCTGTGAAATTCTGTGGCTTTATTCAATTTCCTAGTCGCCAAGATACCACAGATAAGCGCAGATGAGTTCATAGATTATCTGTGCTCATCTGTGCCTTAATCTGTGCTCATCTGTGTCTTAATCTGTGCTCATCTGTGTCTTAATCTGTGCTCATCTGTTTTTTAAAATCTGTGCCCATCTGTGTGTGCTATTTATTTTACCCCGCGGCTGTTTCGCGCATCACTTCTTCAATAGTAGTAATACCATTCCTCACTTTTTCTATAGCGTCCATTCTCAAAGTTTGCATTCCCTGTTCTACAGCCTTATCCCGGATTGCTGTTACTGTGCCACGAGCAAGAATCATTTCTCTAATTTCAGGAGTAATAGGCATTACTTCATAAAGTCCGATTCTCCCTTTATAACCTGTATTATTACATTCAGGACATCCTCTTCCTTTATAGACCGTCATTCCTGCAATTTGTTTTGGGTCAAAACCCATATCTTCTATGGCTTTAAGGTTGACGGTTGTCGGTTCTTTACACTTTGTGCAAATGCGTCTTACTAGACGCTGGGCTTGAATAAGAACACAGGAAGAAGCCACCAGAAAAGGTTCAATCCCCATATCAATTAGACGGCTAATAGTGCTAGGGGCATCATTAGTATGAATAGTAGATAGCACAAGATGTCCGGTTAAAGCGGCGCGGATAGCAATCTCGGCGGTTTCGCCATCTCTAATTTCTCCGAGCATAACAATATTGGGGGCCTGGCGCAAAAGAGCCCGAAGTGCCGTGGCAAATGTCAACCCAATCTCTGGATTTACCCAAACTTGATTAACTCCTTTTAAATTATACTCAATTGGGTCCTCCACTGTCAAGATATGTTTATCCGGTGTATTGAGTTGACCCAGAGCTGAATAGAGTGTAGTCGTCTTTCCACTCCCAGTTGGACCAGTTACTAAAAGAATACCATAAGGGCTGTGAATTGCTTTCATAAAATTTTTTAAAGCCGCTTCGGAAAACCCGAAAGTGGTGAGGTCCCGAGCTAACCCACTGGAATCTAAAATTCTCATCACAATCTTTTCACCAAATAGAACTGGCAAGACGGAAACACGCAGGTCTATCTTCTTGCCTAATACTTTTACATTAATTCTTCCATCCTGTGGTTTGCGTCTTTCAGTAATATCTAATCTGGATAAGATTTTAATACGAGAAACCAAAGCCGCCTGCATTCTTGGAGGTGGTGACATAATTTCGCGAAGAACTCCGTCTATCCGAAAACGAATACGGAGAATCTTTTCGTAAGGTTCAATGTGAATATCAGAAGCACCTGTCTTCACTGCTTCGGTTAACAGATAATTCACTAATTTAACAGTTGGAGTAGCCTGTCCAGAAGCAACTAATTGAGAAACATCAAGTTCTTCTTCAACTCCAGTATCCTCCATCAATTCCATATCAGCAATTTCTGAAACACTACCTACAACCTCTGTTGGAGAAGGAGTAGTCGCCTCCAGTCCTCGTGGGCCTGCCTTTTCTAAGGTAGAAGTTTTAATTGTCACTAGTTCTTTGCCAGCGGGATAATATCTATCCAATAGTCTTTTAATAGAAGATTCTGCCGCTACTGCCGGTTTTACTTCCAACCCGGTAAGAAACTTTATGTCTTCAATAGCAAAAAGATTGGTCGGGTCAACCATAGCTAAAGTAAGTTCTCTTCCTATTTTCTTTATCGGTATTACTTGAAATTTTTGGGCAACTTCCGGTTTGATTAACCGGACCAATGTCGGTTCAATCTCATAGTCTGTTAAAGAAACCATTGGCATATTCAACTGTTTACTTAAAAATTGCACCAAGACCACTTCCGTCGCATATCCCAAACGAACGAGAGTAGAACTTAAAGAGCTCCCCTTTTCTCTTTGTTCTTTGAGAGCCTTATCCAGTTGCTCTGGACTAAGTAATCCTGCCTTCGTTAGCATTTCACCAATATTAATAGCCATCTTATTTTCTCATTACACAGATAATCACAGATTTTGTCATAGAATTATCTGTGGTCATCTGCGTTTTTTAATCTGTGACCATCTGTGCTTATTACTCTGCCACTGTTTCTTTTAACACTTCTTCTAAAGTAGTAACTCCTTTTTTAATTTTTACTATTCCATCTCGTCTGAGAGTGAGCATTCCTTCTTCTACCGCCTTTGCTTCAATCTCTGCAGTTGGCGCTCTGACAAGCATCAAATCCCTGATTGCTGGAGTAATTGACATAACTTCGCAAAGAGCAATTCTCCCCTTATAACCGGTATTATTGCATGCTTCACAGCCTTTTCCTTGATAGACAGTTACGCCAGCAAACTCTTGAGGATTTATTTTCATTTCTTCTAAAAGTTTTGGGTTAATATTAACAGGCTGACGACAATTTTCACAGACTCTTCTCACTAATCTTTGAGATTGGACGACGAGAAGCGATGAAGCCATTAAGAATGGCTCCACGCCCATATCAACTAACCTGGTTAAAGTTAGAGCAGCACTGTTAGTGTGAACTGTAGAAAGCACTAAATGCCCTGTCAAGGCAGACCTGATAGCAATTTCTGCTGTTTCTTTATCTCTAATTTCTCCGACCATAATAATATTTGGGTCCTGACGCAAGAAAGCACGCAGAGCCGCGGCAAAAGTCATTCCCACTTCCTCTCGCACTGCTACTTGATTGATACCAATCAAGCTATATTCAACTGGGTCTTCAGCCGTCATAATATTTACATCCAGACTATTCAATTCAGTAATAGAAGCATAAAGTGTCGTCGTCTTGCCGCAGCCAGTTGGACCGGTAACTAAAACAATACCGTAGGGCGTATGAATTCCCTTACGAAAATCTCTCATTGATTTTTCTTCAAATCCTAAGACTGTCAGGTCAAAACTAACAGCAGTCCGGTCTAAAATACGCATACCAATCTTCTCACCAAACTGAGTGGGAAGAATAGCTACCCGAATATCAATCGGTCTATCTTTAACTTTCATTTTTATACGGCCATCTTGTGGAAGCCTCTTTTCGTCAATCTTTAAGCGCGCCAAGATTTTCACTCTGGCTACTATAGCTGATTTCATTCTATAGGGGGGTGACATTATTTCGTGCAAAACTCCATCAATTTGATAGCGCACTCGCAAGTCTTTCTCATAAGGCTCAATATGAATGTCAGAAGCACGCCTTTGTGTCGCTTCAAAGATGAGACTCTGGACCAACTTGGCTGCCGGGGAAGAATCAATAGCGGCTGATAGTTCTGAAGCCTTATCTGTTTCTTCTTCTTCTTCTTCTTTGATAACTTCAATTTCACTATCTGGAACTTCTGTCTCTATAGAATGCATCACCTCTTCTAACATACCGGCTGAACCGTAATGTTTATCAATAGTCTTCCAGACGGCTGTCTCACTGGCAACTACTGGATGAACTTCAAAGCCCGTAGAAAACTTGATGTCTTCAATGGCTAAGATATCGCTGGGATTGACCATCGCTACAGTAAGCACCCGCCCCAGTCGGGAAATGGGAATTACTCCATATTTCTGCGCAATCTGAGTGGGTATGAGCTTTAAGATTTGTGCGTCAATTTTATAGTCTGAAAGATTGACTGCCGGAACACCATACTGTTGACTCAGGAACTTGGTAATTTCCTCTTCAGAGATAAAACCCAATTTCACGAGGTTAGAACCTAAACGCCCCCCTGCAGTTTCTTGTTCCTTTAGAGCCTTGTCTAATTGCTCAGGGCTAATTAGTCCTGCCTTCAAAAGCATTTCACCTAATTTACCAGCCATATTTCAACCCGTATCAAATATCAAATATCAAAAATCAAATATCAAATATATCACCCCGCCTATGGCGGGGGATCCCGCTATGGCGGGACAAACCAAAAATGTAAAAATTACCTTCTTCCTTTCTATCTCTATCCATCTTTAATTTTTTGCGTTTTTTGATATGCGTTTTTGATATTTGATATTTGATTTTTTATTTTTTATTTATTCTGCCACCGTTACCCTTGTTATTTCCTCTAAGGTAGTAATCCCTTGTTTAACTTTTAATAGACCGTCTTCCCTTAAAGTAAGCATACCTTCTTCTTGAGCCTTCCGTTGAATTTCATCATTAGTCGCTCTTTTCATAATCATTTGTCTGATGCTCGGCGTAATAGACATTACTTCAAAAATACCGATTCTGCCTTTATAGCCAGTTTTGTTGCATTCCAGGCACCCCTTACCTCGGTATAAAGTAACATTAGCAAAAGAAGCGGGATCTACCCCGAATTTTAGAAGTTCTGAAGAGTCAACTTTTACTGACTCTTTGCAATATGGGCAGATTGTTCGCACCAGTCTCTGGGCTTGAATCAGATTGACCGTAAAAGCAATCATATAAGGTTCTGTTCCCATATCAATCATTCGGTTAATGCTACTGGCGGCATCATTAGTGTGAAGTGTAGAAAGAACCAAATGTCCAGTCATTGCGGCTTTCATAGCAATTTCAGCTGTTTCTTTATCACGAATTTCTCCTACCAAAATGATATTGGGGTCTTGTCGCAAGAAAGCTCTTAAAGCGGCAGAGAAAGTATAGCCAATGTCTTCTTTGACCATTACTTGATTTATTCCCATTAAATCGTATTCTACCGGGTCTTCAGCGGTAACAATATTAACTTGAGGAGAATTTATTTTGGAAATCGCCGAATAAAGAGTCTTAGTTTTGCCGCTACCAGTTGGGCCGGTCACTAAAATGATTCCGTTTGGTTTAGAGATAGCAGTAGTAAAATCAGCTAATGCCTTTTCCACAAAGCCTAATTTTGTTAAATCGTAAGTTAACCCTGTTTGCTCTAAAATTCTCATTACAATTTTTTCGCCATGAATAGTAGGAAGTGTAGAAACACGCAAATCCACAGTCTTGCCACCTACTTTCACGGTAATGCGGCCATCTTGAGGAAGCCTTCTTTCAGCAATATTCAATTTTGCCATAATTTTTATTCTGGAAACTACTGCTCCGGCAATGCGAATTGGCGGTGACATCGCCTCTTGTAAAACTCCATCAACTCTGAATCTAACTCGTAGCACCTTTTCGTATGGCTCAATATGAATATCCGAAGCACCTCTTTTTACTGCATCCCCAATAAGAGTGCTTACCAATTTTACCACTGGAGCTGATTCCACTTCAGCGGCCAGCGTAGAAGCATCTTTTTCTTCTTCCTTTTTCTCAATCACTTCCATTTCTTCAGTCTCAATAGCTTTGATCGCTTCATTTAATGAAGCGGAAGCACCGTAGTATTTCTCAATAGCTTTGACAATGGCACCTTCGGCGCTAACCACCGGCTTAACTTCAAGACCAGTGAAAAATTTAATATCATCAATAGTAAAAACATCCGAGGGATTAGCCATAGCCAGAGTAAGAATCCGACCTACTCTTGAAATAGGCAGCACCTGAAATCTCTGGGCAATTTCTGGAGAAACAAGTTTAAGGACTGAAGATTCAATTTCACACTTACTTAAGTTTATTGTAGGCACACCAAATTGTTTACCTAAAAATTCGATGATTTGTTCCTCAGTAATATATCCAAGCTGAACCAGAGTTGAGCCTAATTTGGCACCTGAACGTTTCTGTTCCTCAAGTGCTTTATTCAACTGCTCTTGAGTAATCAGTTTAGCTTGCTGTAACATATCACCAATTTTCAAGACCACGGTAATTCACCTCCTTTTCAAGATACCCCTCACTTCGTTCCTGACCGTCTGTCTCGGCCGTAGGCTCGCCCGTTGGGCTATGCCCAAAGGGTTACGACCGAGGGCTTTGCATCCCTATCCGTTGAAGTAGCCACAGAAAAGAACGGGCAGGCTCGGAGCAACGGACAGGTCGGGTTTGATTACGGCGATAAAAACCAAGATTACAACGACCTCTCCCTTTCTCTCTCTCCGAACCCCTCCCTATGTCCCTCCCCTTCACCGCAAATGCGGGATCCCGCTCTGGCGGGACAAGGGGAGGAAAGAAAGGGTGGGGTTAAGGGAAAAGGAGTGAGATCTGTTTTATCACTGTAATCGTTTTTTAAATCACCGTAATCGCAGGAACTATCTAGTTATCACATTCCCATGTTTATATAATAATATACCAAAATATTTGTTTTGTCAAGGAAAATCGCTCTAATGTGGAGCCAACGGCGCCACTAATGGGCATCATGCCAAAGGCAGATCTGCCTCAGGCGGAGATTTTTTTGACGCATCTACTTTGTCTCTTTTATTAGCGGGTCAAGAGAAAAATCAGTGTTACCTCTCTCAAGAGGAACTACACACCCCTGCCCCCTCTCAAGAGGGGATTTGTCGGTGCAGTCCCCTCTAACAAGAGGGGATACAGGGGTGTGTTCCCCTCTAATAAGAGGGGACACAGGGGTGTGTTCCCCTCTAACAAGAGGGGATTATTCTACCGTGATATGGTCTCGGAGTTTCTGAAAAGTCTTCTCACCAATTCCTCCGACCTCCTTTATTTGCTCCTTGGTTTTGAATTCTTTAAACCGTGTTCTATAATCAATAATTTTTCTCGCCATCACTGGTCCAATTCCGGGCAATTTTTCCAGTTCTCTTTGAGATGCTATGTTAATGTTCACTTTTCCAGTATCAGAGAGCCGCCGTATATCGGGCGGAAAAGATTTCTTTTGCCAGAACTGTTCTTCTTTTTTTAACAGGTTTTGCCTCTTATTTTCCGCCAACAATGAATCCAGGATTTTTCTGTTATTTGTTGAATCGTTAAAATAAGATGTTGAACATCTCTCTACTGAACTGAAGTTTGAGTAAAGTTTTGATTCGGAAGAAAAATTAGGACGGTGTCTTCTATAAAGAGTAATGGCACCTCCTATAAAAAACGAAACCGTTAGAAAAATAATGACTGTCTTCTCTTGAGGAGTGAAATTGAAGATAGCCTTCATCATAATATCGAAAATAAAAAATTAAATATCAAATACACAAACCAAAAATATAAAAATTTTGATTTTTGTGTCTTTGGCATGTATTTTTGATTTTTAATATTTTATTTTTTATTTATAAATAAGGTACACTAAAAGAGTGCCCACTCTCTCTAAACTCGCTGAACTGCATTTATCTGGTGTATCTTGCAAAGTATGCCAGAAAGGATAGTCAAAATCAATAATATCAATACACTTTATCCCAGCAGAGATGAGTGGCAAATGGTCATCAATGATGGCGTATTTTACTTCTGGTTTGAACTCTCTAAATCCCAATCTTTTTGCTTTTTCCCAAACTTTGGCTATTATTTCTGGGGAATGTTCTAATGAATATCTTTCTTGGTAAATTTGTTGGTCAGCGTCACCAATCATATCAATTACAACACCAAATTGAGGCTGGTATCCACTCGGGATAAACCCTCGGGGCGAACCCCGAAGATGCTGGGCAAAGTATTTTGAACCTAAAAGATAATCGTCTATTTTCCCCTCTTGCCCGTAGTCTTCTCCATCAAAAAAGACAATATCCACACCAACTTTTGGGTTATGTTTACAAAGAATTTTTGCTAATTGCAGTAAAACAGCCACTCCGGAAGCACCGTCATTTGCTCCTAGGATTGGTTTTTTTCTATTTTCTACAAGCGGCTCACGGTCGGCAAAGGGACGTGTATCCCAATGTGCTGCCAGAAGAATGCGCCTTGATTTTTCTGGAAAAAAGGAGGCGATGATATTAGTCAAAACCAATGTAGTTTCCTTTTCAGTATCATAAAAATTAAAATCTTGTTCGTCAAGAATAGCACCACTGCTTTTAAGTTCAGAAATCAGGTAATCTTTTACCTTCTCATGGCCAATAGAACCAGGATAGCGTGGACCAAAATTACACTGTTCCTCAAGATACCGGAAGGCCCCTTCACCATCAAACGATGGGATTCTCCCACAGGCGAAGATTAGAAGACATAACAAAAACAACAGTCGGAATAAAATCCATTTCAGTTTGAATCTCATAAATAAGGGCTCAAGGCAGATATTCATTGCAAACCTGTCCGTTGAGCCAGGATGCGAAGCCGACGGTCAGGATTGAAAAATTAGCAATTAGCAATGCAAAATTTATTCCTTTTATTGATAGTTGCTAATTTTGAAATGCTAATTTTGCAATGAGACTTATCTACCCGATAGATTCTTGGAAGACCCCTCTAAAATATAATTTGTGCCCAGATATCAATGGTAATCACTCGCCGCTTGCCCGTGATGAGTAATTTATTATTTCTTTGAGTGTATTCACCACTGAAACCTCCGTTTACGCTACTGCTAAAGTTATACCTGGCACTCGGTTTCGCAGAAAAATAGACATTATCAGCTAGTTTTCTATAAGACTCTGGATTTCTGACATCTTGTTTAATATCCTCTTGTTCGGACAAATTTTTGCCGGTAGAAAAGTCTAAGGCTAAATCAAGATTATTAGAAAATCGGATTTTTTTCTTCTTCAATTTCCAAATCGGAATAGAAAATCCACCAGGAGCACTAAAGGAGTAACTGAAACTTAAAGAATAATCTTGATTTCTGTCCTTTCGTCTAGTAGGTCTCTGTGAACCAAGACCACTTTCCCCCACTGTTTTTCCATATTTCCCCGTAATAGTAGTATTCATTCCATTTTTCCAGCGAACTGTCCAGGAATTAGAAAAATTCTTACTAAATGATTTACTCTCTGTCTCTTCTTTCCCGGTAGTGTTTGAACCTCCTGTTTCTTTTCTAAGTGAGTAGTCTGAAGAAATACTAGAACTCCTTGCCATTTTCCCAAAGAGTCCTATTTTCTCAACGGAAGCCAGGGCAGCACTAATTTGAGGCCAGGTAGTAGCGTGACTAAAGCGAGTCGCCGGTCCCGTCGTTGTCCAATCGTCTCGCCTATTAAATGAAAATTTCAAATTAAGATTGGCAAAAGAAAACCCACTATTCAAAGCCCAGTTATACCCCTTAGATTTACTGTCTTGGCCAATACGCTGATAGCCGGGCAGGGAGAGTCGTTCTTCTTTTGGTTGTTCATAAAACCCAAATTGATATTGCCAGGAGGGTCTTCTCTTTAAGAGACCTGCCTGACTACTTCTGTCTTCAGTAAAACTAACACTGATTGGTTGAAGTTTATCGGGAAGTTTTTTAAGTCCGGCTAATATTTGCAAAAAAATCCATTCCGGGCTTCCAGCGAGGATTTCCTTTTTTTTCTTCTCTTGAAGAGTATCTGGCTTCGCTTCTCGCTGAGATTGATCTACCTCTTTCTTCTTGCTAATAATAGAAGTAAAAATTTTATTGAAGTCAATAGAGGTTTCCAGCTGGATTGTTCGGTTGAGAGCAACATCTTTTGTTTCTATAGAATCCGGTGGAGAGTGCAAATACTGCATATTACGTCGTTCGCCATACCGAGCGGTATAACTAAAGCGAGGGCTGAGCCAATTTTTAACATTAAAACCTTGTTGAAAAGAAAAACTTTGACCGCGGTTAGTCTCTATCAATTTTCTCACTACTCTGTGGTCTTTTTGCCGGTATTGTAGTTCATAGTTTCTATTCAACGAATAACTAATTGGTGTGAATGGCCGAAGGGTAATGTTAGTGGAAGCACCTCCACTTCTTCCCTCTTGAAAATTTGGTCTGCCATTAGGATTTCCTTCATAATCAAAGGTATGATGATACGACCACTGATAACTTCCTCCAAAACTGAAACTCGGCAAATAATAAAACCTTATCTTCTTAAAGAGAGTAATAAACTGCTGACCAGCTCCATAAGAGTAAGTAAAATTTCCACCTTTAGTTTTTACTGTATCTGCTCGTAGTGGTGAACGAGACAAGTTTTTGGTCAGAGAAACTCCAGCGGTAATCCGGTCCAATGTCCAGTTAAGAATTTTATTTGATGATGGACTCTTACTATAACTCAATGAGAGACCTCGGTTAAAGCTAACCGCTTTTTGCTTCTTGCTTTCTTCAGGTGTAACCCTTATATCTGTTCCGGGCACAAATCTGGGGCGGTCGTCAGTCTGCGTCAAAGAGGCCGAAAGCGGGAGTGAAAAACCCCATTTTTCGGGAAGAAACTTCTGTAATGTCATCCCTCCACTAATAGACAGAGATTGGATAGTATTAGCAGATGGAGTTTTTTGCTCCAGCTGCATATACTCACTCTCTTGGCGGCTAAAACCAACATTCAGGCTCAAAAAGTCAGCAAATTGGGTACCAAGATTTATCCGGGTAGCAATGCCCCTATCTTTCCTAACTGAAGTCAATCTAATATCATCAATCCAGACTTCTCCGGAAATAGGTAAAGCAGTAGTATTTTCTATTCCTATGGTAATTCGTCTGATGCTTGTCAATGAAGGACGCTTATTCACACCATATCCACCTTCTGAAATCACCGAATCGTTAGAACTCATCATCTTCTGTTTCAATTGGACAAACTGGTCAAGATTAACTTCCAGTGATTGCCATCCTGACTGAATTGGTGTTTTGTATTCATAATAATTCAAGGAATCAAAATTGAGCCGGACGAAAAAAGTCCCTTCGGTCTTTTCTCCATGTAGATAAAAATTCATTTTTTTGTATTGAGTATAGTCATCACCATTTCTACTCCAAAATGAACGGTGAGCCGATGCCTTGCTTTGGGTTTTGAGATTATTGAAATTAAGAACTAGGCTTTGCTCTTGTTTTGTTTTCCCTGTTTCGTCTTTTCCTGGGTCATATGGTGGAGGTGGAGGTGTGTAATCTGCGTTGTCTTTGTTGTTTTTGACACTAACAGTAAGGGAAGCAGTTGAATCTGGAGGTATTATTCCATCCACAAGCCAGCGGTTGCCAGTAATTTCAAAATTGGCAATTTGAATCTGAATTCCCGTTTCAGATTCCAACCAGATTCGGGCGTAGACAATTCTCCGCCAATCCTTCGGATTACCGAACACTGTCTCAGGTTGAGCAATCGGTATGGAAAAGGAATGCCAGTGATTTGTGTTATACTTATGGGTATTGGTTTCCTGAGTATCACTTAGGTCAAAGGAAAATTCATAGTAATCGTTTCTTATCTCCAAACTGCTATCAAAATTTAAGTCTTCCGTGTCTAAACGTTGATTTCCTTCAGTTCCGTTAATATGTTCCAAGTCCGTCCCATAGTCGTCATTGCCATCATCTCCTTGTTGTCCTGTCATTACTCCATCTAAACCCGTGTCTTCTTCAAGAGCCAATTGTCCATTTCTATCTTTGTCTTCGGTCCAGGGCATATCGCCAGTTGAGTGCCAGACAATCGTACCATTGGCTATTCTTCTCACTGTTCCTTCTTGAATCTGAGGACCAAAGTCAATGTGTAATTTCCCGTGATTTCCCTTTACTACCAGTTGCAGTAATTTACTCTCAGTAAGGTCAAGTCCGGCTTTCAAAGGACATTGCATCAGGCTTGCCCACGATGAACCACTAAGTCCGGGTTTAGGAGAGAAATACAAACTCAGAACACTTTGTGTCTTAGTAGCTTCAGTGCCAGTCAATTGAGTATAAATCTGCCCTTTCTGGACATTGTTTTCTTCCCAATAAAGTCTTTCAGCAAAATTGCTTGTATCCATTCCTACTGGTAGACTTCCTCTATTCCAGTTGGTTCGTCCAAGTAATATACCTGCTGAGGTTTTTGTCCCTTCCATATCATCAATATAAACTACTCCTTTAGTGTTAGGGTTAGGAAAACTGGCGGCAATTTCACCATCAATTGTCAAATTGGATTCTTTGTCTGTTTCTACCAATGGTAAAAGGTCAACTAACTCTGTCATCAACGAAGGACGAAATTTCAGGTGGGCATCAAATTCAGTCACCAGACCTCTATTTGGCTCCTCCCCAAGTTTCGGTCTTTCCCCTGGAAGACGCTCACTCCGGGTAATAATTGTTCCACCGAATTGAACATCCTCGCTTAACTGATAGTCTCCTCTCACACCGACTATACTTCTATTTGCCAAACTCATAAAAGGAGCATACTCATATTCAATTTCAATCTCATTAGCCGGATCACTCACTTTATCAGCAATACTCTCACTAAAGGTAACAATACCTGACTCATAGTCAATATTATACTGACCTTTGGAGAGAGGGACACCATTTAGTTTTACTATTTCACTACCTTCTATTATATTAATTCCCAAGTTAATAACGGGAACACTATCACGATAACTAAAGCGCAGGCGATATTTATATGCATCTGGTTGAATATTTTGAATATCTTTAGTATTATAAATATTGGGATTGGGGTCACTTAAATTCACTGAATCTGCAAATGGTTTAGGCATAACATAAGGAAAATAGCGAAACGGAAAGAACAGAACGCCATCTTGAGGGTTAATATAATTTCTATTAAAATTATTCGGGTTATTATCACCAACACCAATACCTAAGAGTGAAACAAACGGGAGATTATTTGTATCATACTCGGTCCATTGGGTGCCTGCTCCGTATCTCCATTCAATATGCAGTTCAACACTGGCACGGTCAAATCCTCTTGAACCAAGGTCGTAGTAATTCTTCAGTTCGTAGTCCCAACAATAAGAACTATCTGAAGGATAAGGATAACAATAACGAGGTCTAATCAATTTAAGATTCACAGTGGTAGCAGTGGTATCAAAGGCTGAACTGTCAGGAACACATCCACTCTTGGTGCGGTAAGCTACCGCCAGGATATACTCATCAGAAAGGCTCTGTCTCAAGTTTATAATCCCGAATGTATAATCTTCCACATTATAATCAGAATTAACTTTTTGTTGGTCAAAATAAAAAGACCTTTCCAGAGTATCAACAGTTGAATCCTTACCAAAATCCCTGTGGCTAAAATCAATAGGTCTCCCCTTGATGCCTGATTGGCCTGATTGATCGTTGGAAAGAATATAGACTTTTAATTCAATAATAGTATCTGTATTTCCCAACCAGAAGTATTTTCTTTTTATGTAGTCGTAATCAAAAAGGGTATCACCTTTTAACACACCATGCCCTCTCCAAGGTCCTCCCTTTTCGCTTTTTCCCTGTTCTTTAACTAATATGGTAGTAAGGTTCAATCCTCCCAATTTTGCCATTCCCTTAATCCCAAAAAGCCCTTTTCTTTTAGCCGCACTAACACCACTGACAAATTGTGTCCCTGGCAGTGAAAAATCTGTGTCACCGGCTTCAATCAATTTAATAATTTCATCTTCCTCTCCTACATATTTCAGGCGAATTTTGTTTTTCAATTCTGATTCTGCCTGGCTATTATAATCAACAAAGACATGAATTTTTGTGCCAATGACGCCTTCCAGGTTAACAATTTGTTCTTGTTTTATCTTCAGGTCAGGCCATTTGGATGGTCTTCCGAACTCGGTCGGTTTTTCACCAACAACATAGTCTCGGGTTCCGCCGATGGTTATCTTCTGACTGCCTCCGACTTTTAGTTCAGCCCCACTACCAATGATACTACTGATTCCAGGCAGAGAAACCTTTGGCAGTTCAATATCACGAATCAAGCCCTGTCCCTGTCCGGTGGTTTCTTTCTTGGCTAATTCATCAAGAATAGTCTTTCGCCACAGTTTTTTTTGCTCATCCTCCCCATTTTGTTCCAAATAATCCTTCAATGAAAGGTATTGTCCGTCACCCAAAGGAACTCCGAACACTTTATGCTGGGAAAGTGCCATTTCGTTATCAAGGTCAAAGGTAACTTCCTCTTTGACATTCGCTGAATTTTCCCAGTCAAGCAGGGAATTCTGGGCCCAGATTGAACCGGCTGAAAGCAACAAGATCTGGAGCCACAGATTAACACAGATTTTCACAGATTTTTTTCTTAAAAAACCATTAAATTTTCTCTGTGTTATTTTGTGTGATTCTGTGGCTCTATCGAGATTCCAAAGTAGCAAG
The DNA here is from genome assembly GCA_040755715.1 of Candidatus Edwardsiibacteriota bacterium. GTDB lineage: Bacteria > Edwardsbacteria > AC1 > JBFLXN01 > JBFLXN01 > JBFLXN01. The sequence continues at coordinate 1,685 of JBFLXN010000012.1, read as the reverse complement.
AGATGTGACTTCATCATTGATAAAATTTTTGAGGCTTTACGACACAGCCCTAAGACCATTGGAAAAGTTCCCCCTATTTTATTTCAGTATAGCAAAAATACGAAAAAAAAGCAAGAAAAAAATCCCGCACCTATCCTCCACGATGCCAAGCACCAATTTAGAATAAGTGCGGGATAAATTTTCGCCTTTTAGGCTCTTAGGCTTTTAGGCTATCTTACCACAATCATCTTCTTTGTCGCCACAAAACCATCCGCAGACAACCGATAAAAATATACGCCAGATGCTACAGGTTTTCCGCTTTCATCTTTGCCATCCCACATTACACTATGGACCCGGGGAGTAATGTCAGACAGGAATGTCTGACCTACCATTTTATCGCCGGCATTTCCCACCCTTCACTGCGAAGTAGAGTTGGCAGACAAGCCAGAGTCTCACCTCCTTTCCGCCAGCGTCACGAAAATGAATTGTAGTGTAGCCCTTTATGGGTGTAATTCCGTAGCCCAGACATTTATGTCTGGGGAATAATGAAAAATAATAAACAATCTTTTTGAAGGCCGTTAACGGCCTTTTTATTTTCGCGTTTTTTCTTTATTTCCCAGCCTTAAAAGGCTGGGCTACGGATAAACCCAACTTCCAATCTATCGTAATAAAATCATCTTCTTTATCGCCGTGAAATCGCCCGCTCTCAAGCGATAGAAATAAACACCTGAAGCTACACTCACCCCACTTTGATTCTTCCCATCCCATCTCACTGCATAATAGCCCGGTTCCTGCGGTTCGTTGACAAGCGTCTTCACCAGTTGTCCAGCTACATTGTAGATTTTCAAAGTAGTGTGGCTCATAGCGGACAGCGAATAGCGAATAGCGGTTTGTGAAGAGAACGGATTCGGCGCATTCTGATACAACTTACTATGAACTACGAACTTTGAACTATGAACTGAAGTTTCTTCCACGCCTGTAAACGGATAAAGCTTGCCCCAGATACGCATGGTATTGGCTGGTTTGCCATTGATGGAATCAGTCCAACCTGAATAGGTAATGAGCATTTGCCCGGCCAACCCGGGTGCTAATGCTGGTGAAATCTGGTTTCCTGATTGTAGAGAAACCGCAAAAGAATCAATCACTGCGCCTGACTGATTTACCCTGGCCCCATAAATGTCATAAGAAGTACCGCTGCGAGAATCTCCCCATACGACCAGATAGTTTGTGCCATCAAAGGCAACTGAAGGAGACCATTGGTAATCAGCCGCAAGAGAGATGGCAATCCCTGAAGTGTCCAAAACCGTGCCGGATTGATTCACCCGCGCACCATAAATGTCCCAGGAAGAACCGCTGCGAGAATCTCCCCATACGACCAGATAGTTTGTCCCATCAAAGGCAACCGAAGGATAATATTGGGAATAAGCAGCAGTGGAGATGGCAATCCCTGAAGTGTCTAAAACCGTGCCGGATTGATTCACCCGCGCACCATAAATGTCATAAGAAGAACCGCTGCGATGATCGTGCCATACGACCAGATAGTTTGTCCCATCAAAGGCAACCGAAGGATAAGATTGGAAACTAGTGCTTTATGACATAAGTTCTTGACAAATTAAATTATTTATGATATACTACCTCCAAAAGGAGGTGGTATACTTGAAAATAAAAAATCAAGTTAAATTAAAACCAAATGAGCGAAAATTATT